>NZ_JBHVEE010000058.1:0-57333 GCF_042802415.1 Streptomyces sp. NPDC057486
ACGATGTCGAGGCGGTCGACGCCGAGGCGCTTGAGGCTGTCCTCGATGGAGCGTTCGGTGGCTTCGGCGGTCCATACGTGGAGCATTTTGTTGGGGTTGCCGTGTTCGAACAGGCCGCCCTTCTCGCCGAGGTCGCGGGCGGCGGTCTCGTGTTCGTCGAGGATGACGCGGCCGACCTTGGTGGACAGGGTGTAGGCGTCGCGGGGCTTGGTGGACAGGACCTGGCCCAGGCGTTCCTCGGCGAGGCCGGCGCCGTAGAACGGGGCGGTGTCGTAGTAGCGGATGCCCTGGTTCCAGGCGGCCTCGACGGTGGCGGCGGCCTCCTCGTCGGGGATCGCGCGGAACATGTTGCCGAGCGGGGCGGTGCCGAAGCCGAGCTTGCCGGGAAGGATTTCCTTGAGGGACATGGTGGTGCCTTTGTGGGGGAAGGGTGGGTGTCCGCGAGTGCGGCGGCTCCGCTGACGGGGCCGGGGCACGGGGGGAGGGGCGGCCCACCGGGTGAGCGCCGCATATAAATGCAAACGCGCCTTACATGCAGAAACAATACTTGCATGCGCGGGTTAATGCAAGGGGCTGCACTGCGAGGGTCAGGCCCGGGGGCCGGGCCCATGAGGTGCGGGCCTTCCTCACCGCCAACCTCACTGCGATCCGCCGGGCTCGCAAACCGAAGGCGTCCCCCACAATGACCGCCCGCCCGCGCCGACGACGGCGCACCGCATCCCGTGAGGGACGCTGCACGACTCGCAGGGGCTCCCGGCCGGCACCTCCGCGGACGCGTCGGGTGCGAGCCGTCCGACACGGGTATCGGCTCCATGCCGAGCGACCGCCTCAGGGAAGGATCGTGGGGACGAGACCGCCGTCGACGCCGAGCGCCCTGCCTGTGGTCGCCGAGGCCTGCTCCGACGCCACGTAAGTGATCATGCTGGCCACCTCGTGGGGACGGATCAGGCGTTTGAGCAGGGATGCGGCCGCACGGTTCTCGGCCAGGTAGCGCTGCTCCTGCTCTCCGGGGTCGAGGCCGGGGTAGAGCTCGTCGAACATGGCCAGCACGCCGTCGCTCATCGTCGGTCCGGGCAACACGCAGTTCACCGTGACCCCGGTGCCGGCGACCTCCTGGGCCATGCCGCGGGACACGGCCAGCTGCGCCGTCTTGGTCATCCCGTAGTGGACCATGTCCGTCGGCGTCTGGACGCCGGCCTCGCTGCTGACGAAGATCACGCGGCCCCACCCGCGCCGGGCCATCCGCGGCGTGTAGTGGCGTGCCAGGCGCACGCCGGAGAGCACATTGACCTCGTAGAGGCGCAGCCAGTCCGCGTCGGGGATCTCGAACACGGGCCTGGTTTCGAAGATGCCGGTGTTGTTGACCAGGATGTCGACGTCGGGCAGTTGCCGGATCAGGTCGGCCGTCCCTTCGGCGGTACCGACGTCGGCCGTGACGCCGCGTCCGCCGATCCGCTTCGCCGTCTCGGCGACGCGGTCGGCGTTGCGGCCGTTGACCACGACGTCGGCCCCGGCGGAGGCGAGAGCCTGCGCGGCTGCTTCGCCGATTCCCGCTGTTGACCCGGTGACCAGGGCGGTACGTCCACTGAGATCGATCTGCATCGGGCGAGTACCTCTCCGGAGTGGTGGTGGCCCACCGGCAGTGGGCCGCGTCTGATCGTGCTTCCATCCTCAGGTCCCCAGAAGGCTCGCGGGCCTGCGCCACAGCTCGTCGGGCCGGGCAGTCCGGTTACCGGCGCACTTCACGCACGCGCATGAGCGCCTTGGACGGCCGGAATCAAGGATCATCAGCAGAACGTGGGGGCCGCTCGGGAAGTTGGGCCGTTCAGGTGCCCTCAGGACGGAGCGCCGGTCCGTTGCCCCGTTGCTGGTTCAGCTGGGCGGGACGGCGATCCGGGGCGCTCGGTCCTACCGGCGTCGCGAGGCGTCCACGGCCTCTACCGCGGTGACCAGCGAGGCCGGCTCGGGGGTGCGGGCGGCTTCGTCCAGCGTCTCGCGCAGGGCGGCGTCGCTGGTCGGGCGAACCTCGATCAGGAGCTTCAGACCGTCCTCGCCGACGTCGGTGCAGATGCCGCGGCGGTCGATGGGGCACAGGTAACGGGGCGGCAGGCCGCGGTCCTCCCCATGGCGTCGTTCGGAGGCGGCCAGGGTGTCGGCTTCCGTATAGGAGCAAGCGACGGCGAGGTTCTGAGGTCCTCGCCGTGCTGCAGGTGCACCGTCATGGTGCGGGCACCGGCCGTTGCAACTCCGCGCCACCGTCGCCGAAGCGGCGCGCTCCTGGGCCGCTCGTTCTGCCCGTCGGACCTGCGCGGACCTGTGCCCGAACTGTGGGGGCGCGCAGGCCATGCCGGCGACAGGCCTTCTTCCGCCGCATCGCGTGACTGCGAATTCCGCACCCAAAGAGCCATTCTGCAACTGAATCAGTTCTTTAAGGCGCGTCTATGACTGGTTAGCATGCCAATCACGCGATCCATCTCCGAAATCCGCAAACCAATGTGGGGGTATGGCATGCCCAGATTCAGCGATCAAGAGCTCGGCATGGGACGCAAGATCACACGCCGCGACTTCCTGGACGGCGTGGCAGTCACCGCGGCCGGGGCGGCGGCCGCCACGGTGCTTCCGGGTGCCGCGCAAGCCGCGCCCGCCGCACACGGCCAGGGTCAGCACAAGCGGAACGCACCATACCCGCCCACCCAGACCGGACTGAGAGGGCAGCAGCCGGGCGCCTACGACGTCGCGCACGCCGTGCGCGACGGCGACTTCGAGGCCGGACTCATTACCGACACCCACGAGTCCTACGACCTGGTGGTGGTCGGTGGCGGCCTCAGCGGTCTCGCGGCGGCCTACCTCTACCGCAAACACGCCGGCCCCCGCGTACGCGTTCTGGTCCTGGATGCCCTGGACGACTTCGGCGGGCATGCCCGGCGCAACGAGTTCCACGTCGGTCGTACCCTGCTGCTGTCCAACGGCGGCACCGTCAACATTGACACTCCCAGCAGCTGGTCGAGCGAGGCCCGCGATCTGCTGACCAAGGATCTCGGCGTCGATCTCAAGGCCCTTGCAGCCACGGTCAAGAGCAACGCCTACGCCCCCTACTCCCTGCGCAGCGCCACCCTGTTCACCGCCGAACGGTGGGGCAAGGACCATCTGGTGACCCGAGAACCGGGCGAATCCTGGGCGTCGTACGCGGCCAAGCTGCCGATGAGCGCGGCAAGCCGGTCGGCCCTGGTGCGCCTGAACACCACGACCGAGGACTTCTACCCCGGTCTGACCGACGCCCAGAAGAAGGAGATCCTCGCGCGTACTCCGTACGAGACCTACCTGCGGGAGAAGGTCGGCCTGGACGACGACGCCCTGGAAATCGTCAAGCGCGGCACGAACGGCCTGTGGGGCGTCAACGTCGACCGGGTCGCTGCGGCCGACGCGTGGGCGACCGGGCAGCCAGGCTTCGGGGGACTGGGACTCACCGACGACCCGTGGCCGGGCGCCGGCTTCACGCCGTTGATGAGCCTGAAGGAAACAGAGGAAGACGGCAACTTCTACTTCCCCGAGGGCAACGCATCGATCGCCCGCCTGCTGATCAGCAAGCTCGTTCCGGACGCCTTCGACGTGCGCCGCCCCGACTGGCGGGAGATTGTCACCGCAAAGGCCGACTACAGCAGACTCGACGAACCCGACAACCGAGTCCGCATCCGGTTGTCCAGCGCGGCGTTCGAGGTACGCAATGATGGCCGGCACGGCGTGGTCGTCGCCTACTCGAAGGGCGGTCGCAGCTACCGGGTGAAGGCCAAGGGTGCTGTCATGGCCTGCTGGAACTCCGTCACCTCCTACCTCGTCCCCGAACTGCCCGACGAACAGGTGACCGCGATGCGTTACGGCGTCAAGGTGCCCTTGGTGTACGCGCGGGTCGCGCTGAAGGACTGGCGGCCCTTCGCTGCGGCCCGGGTCTCCCGTGTCAGTACGCCCTCCGGCTTCTTCAGCAGCTTCGGTCTGCCGACGGTGACCGAGATCGGCGACTTCGCGATGCCGCACCGACCCGAACTGCCCACCGTGGTCTCCCTGTCGGCCACTCCCAATTCCCCCCGCCTGGTCTGCCGGGAGCAGCACAAAGCCGGCCGTCGACAGCTCATCAGGATGCGTTTCGAGGACTTCGAGCGTGAGATCCGCGACTCGATGGCCCGCTCCCTCGCCGATCACGGCTTCGACCCGGCCCGCGACATCACCGCCATCACCGTCAACCGGTGGGCGCACGGCTACGCCTACGAATACAACTCCCTCGACGACCCCGCCCTGTTCCTGCCCGAGTCAGAGCGGCCCTACGTGAAAGCCCGCAGGCCCGTCGGCCGGATCGCCATCGCCAACTCCGACGCGCAGGCGTTCGGTTACACGCATGCCGCCTTCGATGCCGCGTACCGTGCGGTGGCCGAGCTCGTCTGACCTACTGTCGTCTGTTCTCCGGGGCAGGTGAGGCGTCTCTTCCCGCCCGGCGGTGCCGGGCGGGAAGGGCCGGTCGCTCGTGGCAGTCACCGCGAGGACCAACCAGAGCGAAGCGGATAAGGGTCCGTCGGAGTGGATGCCGCCGACGGAGTCCGCAAGGGTCTCACGCGTGCCTGGCCCAGACACATTCGCCGCCTACCCAGGTCGAGGTCACCGAGACGGAGGTGATCTCGTGCGGGTCCACTGTGGTCAGGTCTGCGTCGAGAACCACGAAGTCAGCGAGTTGCCCCGCTGTGAGTCGGCCCTTGACATGGCTCTCGCCCGTCGCGTGTGCAGACCCGTGGGTATAGACACCGAGCGCGTCAGTAACGCTCAGCCGTTGTTCCGGACCGAGTACGGTGCCATTGGCCGTCTGACGGGTCACCATGCTCTGAACCGCCAGCATCGGGTCGATCGGGACGATGGGGAAGTCTGTGGAACCTGCGACCGCGACGCCGGCATCGAGCATGGACCCGTGGGCGCAGGCCATGGCGGCGCGCTGCGTCCCGTAGAACCGCTCGATCGCGTCACCGAAGAGTGCGATGAACGCACCGAAGGGAACCGGCGTTGCACCGACTGCTTTGATCCGCTTGATCAGCTGCTCGTCGACGATGCTGCAGTGTTCGATCCTGTGGTTGGTTGTCCGCAGCGCCGAGGGGTGGTCCAGCGACTCCAGAGCATCCAGCACCTTGCTGATGGCGAGGTCTCCGTTGGCGTGCACTGCTGCCCGCGCACCGGCAGCGTGGATGGACCGGATCGCATCCCCGAGCTCGGCGTCGTCCAGCACCTGCAGGCCGTTCTCACGCCCGGTGGAGCTCGGATAGGGGTGCTGGCACAGGCACGTGCCGCCGGAGAGGGCGCCGTCCAGCATCAGCTTCACCCCGGCCAGTTGCAGTCGGTGGGCGTCGGGTTGCTCAGTGGGCCATGCCCTTGGGTCGAAGTAGGTGTGCCACAGCAGCATGCTCACGCGCGGGGTGAGCTGCCCGACGTTGCGTGCCGCGGCATACATTTCCTGCTCCAGCGGCGTGACGATCGCGTCGCAGTAAGAGGTGATTCCGACTTGGTGCAGCTCGGTGTTGACCTCCCGCAACGCGGCGACCTGCGCGGACTGCTCACCGCCTGAAGCGATCGACTCCCTGCCGATCCCTGGCAGCCAGGGATCCAGCCAGGCCCGTTCGTACATCCAGCCGTTGAGGCGTCCGTCAGCGTCGGCTCGCAGCTGCCCGCCGGGCGGCGCGTCTGCCTCCGCCCGATAGCCGATCCGCTCCAGGGCGGCGCTGTTGGCGACAGCCCGATGGAAGGTGTACTGGATGACGACGACGGGGTGCACGGCGGACACACGGTCGAGGAGGTTCCGGTCGACCGGCCCGGCCACGGCGTCCTCATGCAGCCCTTGCCCGACAACCCATTCCCCCGCCGGAACCAGCGCCGCCCGGGCCCGCAGGGCGGTCAGCACTTCGTCCGCGGATCGCGCGGAGGAGACGTCCACCCGTACCCGCGCCAGTCCTGCCTGCGAGGTGTGGCAGTGAGCGTCGTTGAAGCCGGGCACCACGAGGGCGCCTTCGAGCTCCACGCGCTCGGCGTGGGGGAAGCGGGCGGACAGCTCGGCGCTCGACCCGGTCGCCACCACCCATGCGCCGCGGACCGCGAACGCCTCCGGCTGCGTGCCGTCGAGCGGTTCGATCCTGCGGGCGGTGAACACCCGCAGGGGCTGCCCGGATTCCTTGTCGCCCGTCCATGTGGTCTGGGACATAGCGGCACGAAAGGTGTCTCTCATAGGGGGTGAAACTCCTTGCGCTGGGACGTGGGTGGTCGGCGGCCTGGCCCGGTCGGGTCATGGCCTGCTGGGGGCCGACGACCTCGCGGTCCAGGGGCGCTCGCGCAGCGCAGGAGGTCGCGACAGGCGAGATCTCCGCTCCACCGGCATGTGTACTCATGCCCGACAACTCCACGGTCTGGAACCGGACTTCGCGGGTCGTTGGTTCGTATGGCGTGACCGGCCCGGGGGTGTCCTGGGCCGGTGGCATGGCGTTGGGTGTGTCGACGAATGCCCGGTCGCCGCGGCCACGGTGCCCGCGTCAGCGCCTCGAAGTGACGGTGACCTCCGTGGTGGAGAAGCGTCTGGGCGCTCCGCCCGTCGCCGCCGAGTCTCTGCGGTGGCTGGACGTGGCCGGAATCGTCGACGAGGTGAGCCCGGGCGGCGCGAGTGCCCGCCTGACGCACGGACAGGTGATCGAGGCGGCACTGCTCAACGACACCGGTGGTGCGGGTCCCGTGGCTGCCGGCCGTTTCGGCCGGCGACCTGGAGTCAGTGCACGCTCTCCGTGCCCGGCCGAGGCAGGAGATCGATACCGCTGTCCTCGGGCAGCGTCTCCTGGTAACCGGTGTACATGTGCTGGGTCGCCAAGTGGATCAGACGCTCTTCGTCCCCGGCCCGGGCCGCGTCGAGCAGCGCACTGTGCTCGCTCACCATCAGCCGCACGTTGCCGACGTCGTGGACGTAGGAGCGGGTGATGCGCCGGTTGACCGGATGGTCCCAGAGCGTGTCGATCATCCGGAGCAGCAGCGCGTTGCCGCACGGCTCGATCAAGGACATGTGGAATGTGCGGTTCAGCTCGAACTGGGCGGCGGCGTCGGAAGGATCGGCCGCCGCCATGTCCTCGATCACCGCGGTGAGCCGGGTCAGTTGAGCCTGGTTGTGGTTGCCGCATGCCAGCCGCAGGGCCAGGGTCTCCATGGACTGCCGTACCTGGTAGACCTCGGCGATGTCGTTCGACTGCAGTGCGTTGACGAGGTATCCGCTCCCCGGCAGCCAGGTGACCAGGTTCTCGTGGGCGAGGCGGTTCAGCGCGTCGCGGACCGGCGTGCGCGAGACCCCGAGCCGCTCCGCCACCTGCTCCTGCACCAGGGGCGTGTCGGCCTCGATGCCGCCCGACACGATCTCGTCGCGGAGGCGCTCGTAGACCCGGATGCCCAAGGGCCGCGTGTCCCTCGGGCCACTCCGCAAAGGCTGCACGTCTGATCTCCATCCCTGCCGGTTGGCTCTGCCTGAGGCGACATCAGCCACGGCGGACAGAAAACCATCTCGCCGCCCCGTTGTCCTCCTCGGACACACTGTATACGGTGCATGTACTGCATCCGAAAGAGGCCGTTGTGTTTGTCCTGAACACCTGGTACGTCGCTGCGTGGTCCAAGGAGGTGACCGACAAGCCGGTGCGCCGGGTCATCTGCGAGCAGCCCGTCGTGCTGTACCGCACCCCGGCCGGTGAGGCGGTGGCCCTGGCCGACCGCTGCGCCCACCGCGCCTATCCGTTGTCGGCCGGCCGTACGGTCGGGGACTCCATCGAGTGCGGCTACCACGGTTTCGCGTACGGCCCTGACGGCGTCTGCACCCGCGTCCCCGCGCAGTCGGCCGTCCCCGCGCGCGCCCGGGTGCGCCGCTACCCGATCGTGGAGAAGGACGGCTGGATCTGGGTCTGGACCGGCGACGCCGAACTCGCCGACCTGAGCCTGGTCCCGGACACGCACTGGATGAACGACCCCGAGTGGGCGACGGTCACCCACACCATGCTCTTCGAGTGCCGGCACGACCTCATCCACGACAACCTGCTCGACCTGACCCACGAGTCGTTCCTGCACCAGTCGACCGTCGGCGACGACTACATCTACGAGCACGGCATCACCGTCGAGGTGGACGGCCGGGTCGTGACCGTCGACCGGCTCATGCCCGGCGTCGAGGCGCCGCCGCTGTACGCGCGGACCATGGGTACCGAAGGGCTGTACGACCGGTTCCACGCCACCGAGTTCCATGTCCCGAATTACCACGTGCTGCACTCCGGGATCACCGAGCAGGGGCGCCCGCGTGAGGAGGGCCACCTCATCAAGGTGCTCAACGGGATCACGCCCGTCGACGAGAAGACCACCTGGTACTACTACGCGTTCAGCCGGAACTTCGCCGTCGACGCCGAGTGGGCCACCCGGGAGTTGGAGGTCGGGCTCGAAACCGTGCTGCGCGAGGACGCCGACGCCCTCAGGGACCAGGAGATCGGGATGCGGGAGCGCCCCGGTACCGAGCACGACGTGCTCATCGGCCATGACGCCGGGGTGGCCAAGGCCCGTCGCATCCTCAGCCGGCTGCTGGCGGCGGAGGCCGTCGGCGCACCCCCGGCGAGCCGGACCACCGGGACGTCGCCCGCCGTCGCCGCGGCGAGGGGCTGACGACGATGGCGCGCCTGCACGGCATCGACCTCGACGCGTCAGGGCGCCAGGTCGGGTCCATCCACCTGACGCACTCGGACAACCGCCACGACAACGGCGTCATTCCGGTCCCCGTCGCCGTGCTCTCCGGAGGGCCGGGCCCGACGGCACTCCTCGTCGCGGGGACACATGGCGACGAATACGAGGGGCAGGTGGTCCTGCACCGCCTGCTGCGGGAGACCGACCCGGCACAGGTGGCCGGCCGGATCATCGTCCTGCCGGCGCTGAACCTGCCGGCGGTACGGGGCGCCGCCCGGGTCTCGCCCCTCGACGGACAGAACCTCAACCGCTCCTACCCGGGCAACCCCCGCGGCGGACCCACCGAGCAGATCGCCCATTTCCTCACTGCGGAGCTGTTGCCGCGGGCCGATCTGGCGATGGACCTGCACTCCGGCGGATCGAGCTCCCATTACGTACCGTCGGCGTTCGTCTACGAGGGCCCGGATCCCGAGGGCTGGGCGGCCAAGCGCCGGCTGACGGAGCAACTGGGACTGCCGTGGTCGGTCGCCGTCCCCGAGCGGTTCGAGCCGGGCTCGTTCTCGACCGCGGCCGACGACGCCGGCGTCGCGATGATCTCCACCGAGCTCGGCGGCGGGGGCGAGGTCACTCCGGCGATCGTCGCCGCCGCGGTCCACGGGCTGCGCCGGGTGCTGGCGGGCGCGGGCATCCTCGAAGCCTCCCCGGACACCCCGTCCGCACCGCGGACCCGCTGGATCGGCCTCCTCGCCGACGGCGCCGTCCATACCCCCGTCCGGGGCCTGTTCGAGCCCATCGCGCACGTCGCCGACGAGATCAAGCAGGGCGACCTGCTCGGCCGGGTCCACCCGGTTGAGGAGCTCGACCGGCCCTGCGTCCCGGTCGTCGCGCATCGCGACGGCGTCGTCGCCATTGTCCGCCGCCCCCCACTGGTCGACCTCGGCGACTGCCTCTACCACCTGGCCGCCGACCACCCGATCGACATCTGACCATCCACCACTGCGATCGGCAGGTGACTTTCCACCACTCCGATCGATATCCGACCCCCCACGGCTTCAGCTGACGCACCGCCCACTTCGTTCCGTCCCTGTCCGAAAGGCCCGTCCCTGTGCGCCACCCGATCCGACTTTCCGCCCTCGTGGCCGGCCTCGCCCTGGCCGTCACCGCCTGCACCAACGCATCGGCAGGGGCAGGCACTTCAGCATCCCAGGCCGCTCCTGCCCCGGCGACCGCCGGTTCGCCCGCCACCGAGGCAGCGGTCGACGCCGCCGCCGCGGCGCTGCTCCCCGGCGCCATCAAGTCCAAGGGCGTGCTCGCCGTGGCGAGTGACGCGTCCTACCGGCCGTTCGAGTACTTCGACACGGACAACCGGACGATGATCGGCTTCGACATCGACCTGACCGACGCCCTCGGCGCCAAGCTCGGCCTCAAGGTGCGCCACGTCAACGCGGGCTTCGACAGCATCCTGCCCGGCCTCGCTGCCAAGAAGTACGACATCGGTGCCTCCGCTTTCTCGATCACCCCGGAGCGGTCCAAGACCGTCGACTTCGTGCCCTACCTCAATGGCGGGTCCGGCCTCGCGGCCAAGACGGGCAACCCGCTGGGGTTGAAGATGGAACCGATGTCCCTGTGCGGACACACCATCGCGGCCCAGAAGGGCGCCATCCAGGGGCTCAACCAACTGCCGGCGATCTCTGAGATCTGCACGGACGCGGGCAAGCCCGCGGTCGAGATCGAGCTTTTCCCCTCGCAGGACGGCGCCAACCTCGCGGTGGTCAGCGGCCGCGTCGACGCGGTCATGGCCGACACCGTGTCGCTCGGGATGCAGGCCGAGGCGTCCAACGGGCAGTTCGAGCTCGTACCTGGCCCCGACTACGAGCCCGCTCCCACCGGTATCGCGTTGCCGAAGGGCTCTGCGCTCAAGACGGCCCTGGAGGCGGCCATGAAAACCGCGCTGACCGACGGCACGGTGGAGTCACTCATGAAGAAGTGGAACCTCCCCGCCAGCACGTCCCTCAAGCCCAGGAGCTGACATGGCCACGATCCCAACGCCCCTCGCCGGGGCGGCCAAGTCGGTGCCGTCCGCGGAACTGACCGTCCTTCCGAAGCGGCACCCGGGCCGGTGGGTGACGGCAGTCGTGCTGCTGCTCATCGGCGCGGCAGGGCTGCGGTCGGTGTTCACCAACCCCCGCTTCGGCTGGGACGTCGTCAACACCTATCTGCGCGACGTGTCGATCGGCAGCGGCCTCGCCATCACTCTGGAACTCACCGCCATCTGCATGGCGGTCGGCGTCCTGCTGGGGATCGTCCTCGCAGTGATGCGGCTGTCGGTGAACCCAGTCGTGCGATCCGCCGCCTTCCTGTACGTCTCGTTCTTCCGCGGCACACCGGTGCTGGTGCAGCTGCTGTTCTGGTACAACCTTGCGGCGCTGTATCCGACGCTCACGTTCGGCATCCCGGGCGTGGCCCTGGACGCCAACCGGCTCATCACACCGCTGTTCGCGGCCATCCTGGGCCTGGGCCTGAACGAGGCGGCGTACATGTCCGAGATCGTGCGGGCCGGCATCCTGTCCGTCGACCACGGCCAGGGCGAGGCGGCCGGAGCGCTGGGGCTGACCCGGATGCAGACGATGCGCCGGGTGATCCTGCCGCAGGCGATGCGGGTCATCGTCCCGCCGACGGGCAACGAGACGATCGGCATGCTCAAGACCACCGCGCTGGTCAGCGTGCTGGCCGTACCCGACCTGCTCTACTCCGCGCAGATCCTCTACTCGCGCAACTTCCAGACGATCCCGCTGCTCATCGTGGCGAGCATCTGGTACATGGTCGTGACGACCGTCCTGACCGTGGGGCAGTTCTACATCGAGCGCCGGTACGCCCGCGGCAACCGCACCCTTCCGCCCACCCCGCTGCAGCGGCTGCGGGAGTTGCTGCGCACGCACGCACCGATCGCCACCGGGAGGACCTCATGACGGCCGACGACGTCTCCACGGGCACGACGCCCACCGCCCTGGCCGGTGACCCGGCTCCGCCTCCGATGGTGCGGGCCGAGCAGGTCCGCAAACACTTCGGCAGGCTGGAGGTGCTCAAGGGCGTCGACCTGGAGGTCGCTCGGGGCGAGGTCGTCTGCCTCATCGGCCCCTCGGGCTCCGGCAAGAGCACGTTCCTGCGCTGCATCAACCACCTGGAGACCATCGACGGCGGCCGGATGTGGGTGGACGGGCAGATCGTGGGCTATCAGCAGCGCGGGACCAGGCTGCACGAACTCGGCGACAAGGAGATCTGCCGCCGGCGCACCGAGATCGGCATGGTGTTCCAGCACTTCAACCTGTTTCCGCACATGACCGTGGTGCAGAACCTCACCGAGGCGCCCCGGCTGGCGTTGAAGGAGCCCAAGGCCGCCGTCACCGAACGGGCCATGGGCCTGCTGAAGCAGGTGGGCCTGCAGGACAAGGCGCACGCCTACCCGCGCCACCTCTCCGGTGGCCAGCAGCAGCGCGTGGCCATCGCGCGGGCCCTGTGCATGAGGCCCAAGCTGATGCTCTTCGACGAGCCGACCTCGGCCCTGGACCCCGAACTCGTGGGCGACGTACTGAAGGTGATGCGGGACCTCGCCGAATCCGGCATGACCATGATCGTAGTCACCCATGAGATGGGATTCGCCCGCGAGGTCGCCGACCGCGTCGCGTTCTTCGACGCGGGCCAGGTCGTGGAGACCGGCCCGGCCCGCCAGATCATCACCGACCCGCGGCACGCCCGGACCAAGGCCTTCCTGACGGCGGTCCGGTGAACACCGGTACCACGGTGGGCCGGGACGCCCCGGCCCACCCGTGCGAGACGAGGGAAGGCACCGGATGAGGCTGCTGCTACGCGCCAACACCCACCGGCGGATCGACGGCGGCTGCCGGGAGGTCGCGGCCTCGCCGGACACCCCGGGCCGCGAACGATGGCTGTGGCAGGTCCGGCTGCTCGACGCCGCGCACGGCCCGTCCTACGTTCCCCTGCCCCGGGCCCACCGCGTCACCGAGTCACTCGCCCCGGGCGTGACCCTGGAGGTCGTGGCCGAGCCCGGGACGGTCAGCCCGACCGTGGAGGTCGTCGGCCTCGGCGCCCCGTCGGAGGTCGCCCGCGAGCGGGACGAGATCGTCGTCCTGCTCGCCTGCGGCGGACAGGTGCTGGTGGAGGACCGGCACCTGCTCGCCGACGAGGACGCGTTGGTGCTGGCGGGCGACGACCCGCTCGGCGTGAGCGTGCTGAGCCCACCGGGCTCACGCTCGCTGGTCGCGGTGGTCAGGCTGCGCCCGGCCGACGGCCGGGTCATGGCCTGGGTTCCGTGAGCAGTCGGCGGACCGCACGGATCAGTAATGGAAAGCAGAGGTGACTACGGTGTACGGCGTGCACGAGGAGCAGCGGTTGCGGCTGCGGGTGAAAGCGCTGGAATGGGAGGCCGAGGGCGTGGTCTCCGTGCATCTGCGGCGGCCCGACGGCGGTGAACTGCCGGCCTGGGCGCCGGGGGCCCACCTGGACCTGCACCTGACCGGCGGCATCGTTCGGCAGTACTCCCTGAACGGGGCATCCGCCGACCGGTCCGCCTGGCGGGTCTCCGTGCTGCTGGAACCCGCTTCGCGCGGCGGCTCGCGGGCGGTGCACGAGAGCCTGCGCGCGGGCGACCAGGTCGACGTCGTCGGGCCGCGCAACAACTTCCCGCTCGTCGACTGTGCGGAGTACCTCTTCATCGCCGGCGGCATCGGGATCACACCGATCCTGCCGATGCTCGCGCGGGCCTCGGCCTCCGGAGCCCGCTGGTCACTGATGTACGGCGGGCGCTCGCGGGCGAGCATGGCCTTCCTCCCGGAACTGGCCCGGTACGGCGAGAGGGTGCTCGTGCGCCCGCAGGACGAACACGGACTCCTCGACCTGGAATCCTTCCTCGGCGCGCCGCGGGAGAACACGACGGTGTACTGCTGCGGTCCGGAGCCGCTGCTGGCCGCCGTCGAGCGGCTCTGCGCGGCATGGCCCACGGACACGCTGCACCTGGAGCGGTTCGCCGCCAGGCCGCAGATGCCTGCGGACCCCGACGCCGAGCAGCCGTTCGAGGTGGTGTTGCACCGCACCGGACGCACCGTCACGGTGCCCGCGGGCAAGGCGGTCCTGGAGGCGCTGGAGGACAACGGGATCGAACCGCCGAACTCCTGCCGGGAGGGCATCTGCGGGACGTGTGAGACCAAGGTCCTCGAAGGGATTCCCGACCACCGGGACAGCCTGCTGTCACCGGAGGAGCGGACCGCGAACGACACGATGATGATCTGCGTGGGCCGTGCCCTGTGCCCCCGCCTCGTCCTGGATTTGTGAGCGGACACCCGACCCGGACCGAAAAACCGGAGCCATTCGAATCAGCAAGGGGACAACCATGGGCAAGCGGTCCGGGCACATGGTGCACGGCGTCGTCGCGCGCGGCAAGGGCGCCGACGTCACTCCGGAGAACATCGTCGTGCCCGACCCGGGACCCGGTGAGGCGCTGGTGCGGGTGCAGGCCTGCGGGGTGTTCCGCACCGACCTCCATGTCGAGCACCTACGGCTCGGGCCGCGCGACATCCCCACGCCCGCGGTCGGCTGAGGTACCGGGGCCGCGCCCTCGTGGCCCGGCCCCGGCACGTCGCCTCGTCCCGGCGCGGGGGACCGGCTGCGGCTGCGGATGCCCGGCACGGTGCAGTTGCCTGACGCGTCCCGCGCAGGCGAACCCGGTGGCGGCCGGCGCCGCCCAGCCGCGGACCGGAGAGGACCTGGGTCTACGGCGGCCTGCGCACAGCCGACGGGCGGGAGATCACGACGGCCGCGTCGTCGCGCAGCAGCGCCTTCTACCAGCAACCACGGTACCGGCGCACCGGCGGGTGGCCACTCAACTCATCGCCTGCGGCAGTTGAGGCGTATCGGATCCATTCGTCCCGCGGTGCCTGTCGTGTGTGCGTGTGCCTACGCCCCGGTGATCCGCCGGAACAGTTCCTCTCTGACCTGGGCTGCCGCCACCGCCTCCGCGCCGCGCAGTACCGCGTCCGGGCCGAGGGTGGATGTGGTGACTTCCGGGACGCGGGGGCCGAGTGCCCCGAGGGCGGTGCGTAGTGGTGGCAGGAGGTCGGGGTGGCCGGCCAGGTCGCCGCCGAGGACGATGAGGGCGGGGTCGAGGACGGCGTCGATGCCGGCCAGGGCCTGGGCGAGGGCTGTTGCGTGGGCCTGGACGATCTCGGTGCAGGTCTGGTCGCCGCGGGCGGCTGCTTCGAAGACGGTTGCCGGGAGGGTGTCGGCGGGCAGCCCGTGGGCGGTGAGGCGGGCGGTGAACGCGGTGGGGCCGAGGGCGAGTTGGAGAGGGCCCAGTTCGCGTTCGCGCGGGCCGTGCGGGTGGATGCCGGCCATCGGCATGCGGGAGACCTCGCCGGCGGCGCCGCGGGCACCGCGGTGCAGTTCGCCGTGCATGACGATGCCCATGCCGATGCCCTGGCTGACGTGGAGGTAGACGAAGTCGTCGAGGCCGCGGGCGGCGCCCTGCGCGCGTTCGCCGAGGGCGGCGAGGTTCACGTCGTTCTCGACGGTGACCGCCGCGTCCGGTCCCAGGTCCGTGCGGATCGCGTCGATGGCTTCCTGGTCGAAGTGAGGCAGGGGCGAGGGGAGGTCGCGGCGGACGCGGCCGTCGCCGTCGACGATGGTGGGTACCGAGATCACCGTGTGCCAGATGCGGTCGCGGGTAGTGCCGGCGCGGGCCAGCGCGCGGTTGGCCAGTGCCTGGACCTGGATCTCCAGGGGGGCGCCCGCAGGCAGTGCCTCGGCGGGTGTCTGGGCCAGGGCGAGGCGTTCGCCGCGCATGGTGTGCAGGGTCAGGCGCAGGTCGAGCGGGGTGACGACGAGTGCCGCGTACAGGCCGCCGTCCTGCGGTTCGATGCCGTAGAGCAGGGCGGCCGGGCCCTTGCGCGAGGTGTCCTGACCGGTGCGGGCGGCGAGGCCGGACTGCTCCAGGCTGGCGACGGCGCGGCCGACGGTGGGCAGTGCGAGCCCGGTGCGCTCGGCGAGCTCCACGCGCGTGAGGGGACCGGCGTCCAGGAGGTGGGCAGCGACCGACCACTCGTTGAGGGAGCGCAGGACCGGGGCGGCACCGAAGGGCATCGGGGAGGGCGAGCCGGGCAGGCTCGGCGAGGTCGACGGCATGGCCTCATCGTACGGTGCCGGAGCTTTCTCTAACAGGAAGTTAATACTCGGATTGCAGCAAGTATTGACCGGACACTTGTGCCGCTCTAACTTTGCGTCACCTTCTCGAACGAACTGTTAGTGAAGGAAGGTCCATGCGATCCCCTGACGTTCGTTCGTGTCCTCCTTCGTTCACCTCTGTCCCGGCCCTGGAGGCCCCATGCCCCCTCTCGGCAGGCGCGCCCTGCTGTCCGCTGCCGCGGCGACCGCGGCCGGCGGGCTGCTGACGGCGTGCGGCAGTCCGCCCGGCCGCTCCCGGCGGCTGCTCACCGTGATCGCGGAGACCGGCTCGCTGCTGACGCGGAACTTCAGCCCGTTCGTGCCCAACGCCCGCTGGGCCGCCCAATACGTGCTCCACGAGCCCCTCATGGTCTGGAACATGGCCAAGGGCCGCCTGGAGCCGCAGCTCGCGACGGGCTACCGCTGGTCGGACCGCAACCACACCCTGACGCTCTCCATGCGGCAGGGCGTGCGGTGGTCGGACGGGCGGCCTTTCACCGCCCACGACGCCGCCTTCACGCTCGAACTCATCCGCAGGACAAAGGGGTTGATCGGGCGGGCGGCGCCTGCGCTCGCCGACGTCGACACGATCACCGCGCCCGACGACGGCACCCTGCGCATCACGTTGAAGCGGGTCAACACCCCGTCCCTGCACGACCTGGTGGGGCAGGCGATCGTGCCCCAGCACGTGTGGGGCGAGATCGACGACCCGCTGCGGTTCGCCAACCCGAACCCCGTCGGCACCGGCCCGTTCAAGGTCACGCAGTTCCGGCCACAGGGCTACGAGATGCACCGCAACCCGCTGTACTGGCAGAAGATCCACATACCGGGGCTGCAGCTGTCGGGCTGGTCGGGCAACGACCAGATCAACAACGCGACCGTGAGCGGTGCCGTCGACTGGGGGGCACTGATACCGAACCCCGACAAGACCTTCGTACGGCGCGATCCCGAGCACTTCGGGTACTGGTGGCCGCACGCCACCGACGTGCAGATCTTCTTCAACACCACGATGGCCCCGTTCGACGACCCGGCCGTGCGCCGCGCGCTCGCACCCGCCTTCGACCGCAAGCGGATGGTGGACATCGCGGTGTGGGGCAAGAGCGTGCCCGCGAACGCGGTGGGTCTGCCCGATGGCGCGTACCCCGGCTGGTTCGAGAAGGAGACGCTGCACCGCGAGGACAAGCTCACCGCGTACGACCCGAAGGCCGCCGAACTCGCCCTGGACAAGGTCGGGTTGAAGCGCACGGGCGGGGGCGGGATGCGCGTCGGGAAGGATGGCAGGGCCTTCCGGTTCGACATCATCGTGCCCGCCGGCTGGACGGACTTCGTGTCCGTGGCGCGGATCGCCGCCGACAACCTCAGGACCGTCGGCATCGACGCGACCATGCGCACGACGAGCTTCGACAACTGGTCGCAGAACGTGTACGGAGGCTCGTTCCAGGCCTGCATCAGCGCGGGCGAGTGGGGCGCGACGCCGTACAACTACTTCCGCGCGATGATGTCCAAGGCGACGAAGGCCCCCAAGGGGCAGGCGGCGACGCTCAACTTCCACCGGCTCGCCGACCCCGCCTCGGACGACCTGCTCGCCCGCTGGGCAGCCGTTTCCGACCAGGCCGAGCAGAAGGACCTGGCGCGCCGACTGGCATCGCGTTACACCGAGTTGATGCCGGCCGTGCCGCTCTACGAGCAGCCGGAGTGGGGCGCGTACAACACGCAGCGGTACACCGGGTTCCCGACGAAGGAGAACCCGTACGCGGCGCTGCGCCCGGTCTCCCGATTCCCGAGCACCTTCCTGGTCTTCCCTCATCTGAGGACGGCGTGATGACCTATCTTCTGCGCAGGGCGCTGTTCTATCTGCTGGCTGCCGCGGCGGCCGTCGTGCTGAACTTCCTGCTGCCGCGGCTGATGCCGGGCGACCCGGCGACCGCCATGTTCGCCAGCTTCAAGGACCACCTCTCGCCCTCCGACATCGACGCGATGCGCGAGGCGTACGGGCTCAGCGGCGGGTCCTTGTGGTCCCAATTCACCGAATATCTGGGGCACTTGTTCCAAGGCGACCTCGGGATATCGCTGTCGCAGTTCCCGACGCCGGTGACGAGTGTGGTCGGCGACGGGCTCGGCTGGTCGGTGCTGCTCGGCACGACCGTCGTCGTGCTCGGCTTCGCGATCGGCGCCGGGCTCGGGACACTGTCGGCGTGGCGGCAGGGCAGCCGCTTCGACTCGGTCGTGCCGCCGCTGACCATGCTGGTGGGTGCGTTCCCGTACTTCTTCCTCGCGCTCGTCGCCGTCTACCTGCTGTCGGTGAAGTGGCCGCTGCTGCCGCTCGGCCAGGCGTACGGGCTCGATGCGGACCCCGGTTGGAACCTGTGGTTCGCCGGCTCCGTCGCCCAGCACCTGATCCTGCCCGCCGGGACCGTCGTGCTCGTCTCGATCGGCGGCTGGCTGCTGACCATGCGCAACACCATGATCGGTGTCCTCGACGAGGACTACCTGACGATGGCCCACGCGAAGGGGCTCGCCCAGCGCCGCGTGATGGGCGCCTACGCCGCCCGCAACGCGATCCTGCCGACCGTCACCACCCTCGGCATGGCCATCGGCGCGGTATTCAGCGGCCAGTTGCTCACCGAGGTCGTCTTCTCCTACCCCGGCGTCGGCCACCAGCTCTACCAGGCCGTCACCACCCACGACTATCCGCTGATGCAGGCCCTGTTCCTGATCATCACGCTCTCGCTGATGCTGGTGAACCTGCTGGTCGACGCGGTGTACGTGCTGCTCGACCCGCGGGTGCGGTCCGGCGCCGCCGCGTGAACCCCACCCGTACCAAAGGAGGTACGTCCATGAACACCCTCGTCACCAAGGTCGGCAAGACCGCCGGGTTCGACCGGCGTGCCACGGCGGGCGCCTGTGTCCTGCTGCTGCTCGTCCTGGTCGCGCTGGCCGCTCCGCTGCTCGCGCCCGACGGGCCGACCGCCACGGACGTACGGCTGCTCGCCGCGCCCTCCGGCGACCACTTGTTCGGCACGGACGGGCAGGGGCAGGACGTGTTCGCCCAGTTCCTGTGGGGCGCCCGGTCGTCGCTGCTGATGGCGGCCGTCGTCGGCACCGGCACCACCGTGCTCGCCGTCGCCGTCGGCATCTTCTCCGCGTATGTGCGCGGCATGGGCGACGACCTGATCAGCCTGTTCGTGAACGTCGTCCTGACGATCCCCGGCCTGCCGCTGATCATCGTGCTCGCGGCGTTCCTGCCGCCGGGCACCGGCACGATCATGCTTGTCCTGACCGTCACTGGCTGGGCGTACGGCGCCCGCGTCATCCGTTCGCAGGCCCTGACGCTGCGCGAGCGGGACTTCGTGGCCGCGTCGACGGTCGTCGGCGAACGGCCGCTGCGTACCGTTTTCGTGGAGATCCTGCCCAACATGTGGTCGGTGATCGCCGCGTTCTTCTTCGGCCAGGTCGTCTTCGCCCTGACCGCCGGCTCGGCCCTGGAGTTCCTCGGCCTCGGCGACGCCGGGACCGCCTCGTGGGGGACGATGCTGTACTGGGCGCAGAACGACTCGGCGCTGCTGCAGGGTGCCTGGTGGACGTTCACCGTCCCGGGTCTGGCCATCGCCGCCACCGCGGGCGGCCTCACGCTCGTGAACTTCGCGATCGACCGCGCCGCCCATCCCCGGCTGCGCTCCCGCTCCCGCATCCGCCGCGTGGCGGGTGCGCCGACCCCGGTGGTGCGCGATGCGCGATAAGGCCGATGAACTGCTCATCGATGTCAGGGACTTGAGCGTCGCATACGAGTCCGGGGGCGGCCTCGTCACGGCCGTTGACCGGGTCTCGTTCACCCTGCACCCCGGGGAGATCCTGGGACTCGCCGGAGAGTCCGGCTGCGGCAAGTCGACGATCGCGCTCGCCCTGCCGAGGCTGCTGCGCTCGCCCGCCGTGATCACGGGCGGGCAGGTGGTCTTCGACGGGACGGACCTGCTGGGTATGGACGACACGGCGATCCGCGCCGTGCGCTGGCGCGACATCGCGCTCGTCTTCCAGAATGCGATGAACGCCCTCAACCCGGTGCTGCGGCTGTCCGCACAGATGGTGGACGTGATCCGGCACCACGACAGGGCGAGCGCGGAGCAGGCCAGGGAGCGGGCCGGCGAGCTGCTCGACCTCGTCGGGATCGGCCGGGACCGGCTGCGCGCGTACCCGCACCAGCTGTCGGGCGGTATGCGGCAGCGCGCGGCCATCGCCATCGCGCTGGCGCTGCGGCCCCGGCTGGTGATCCTGGACGAGCCCACGACCGCGCTCGACGTGGTCGTGCAGCGCGAAATCCTGGACGAACTCAAGGGACTCCAACGCGAGTTGGGATTCGCCGTGCTCTTTGTCAGCCATGACCTGGAGCTGCTCGCCGAGTTCACCGACCGGATCGCGATCATGTATGCAGGACGACTCGTGGAGTCGGCGCCCTCGCTGCCGCTGCTCGACGGTGCCGCCCACCCCTACACCCGCGGCCTGCTCGCCGCCGCGCCCGATCTGCACGGCCGACGCTCCGTGAGCCGCACCGCCCTGCCGGGCACACCGCCCGACCTGTCGGCGCCGCCGCCGGGCTGCCGGTTCGCCGAACGCTGCGAGAAGGCGATGGACGTGTGCCGCTGGGACGAGCCGCCGCTGAGGTCGCTGAACGGCGCGGCTACTCACGTGACGGCCTGTCACCTCTACTCACAGGATTCCCAGGAGGTGCACGCGTGATGGCCTCTCCCCATCGACCCCTACTGTCCGTCGAGCACTTGAGCCGCACGTTCCGTCAGGGCGGGTCGCTCCCGTTCGCGCACTCCCGCAGCACCGAGGTGCGGGCCGTGCGGGACGTCTCCTTCGACCTGCACCGGGGCGAGACCCTCGCGCTGGTCGGCGAATCGGGGTGCGGCAAGTCGACGACGGCCCGGATGATCGCGCGGCTGACGAAACCGACCGCCGGGACGATCAGCCTGGGCGGCGCGAGCGACGTACCGGAGCGGGAGTACCGCTCGCGGGTGCAGATGGTGTTCCAGGACCCGTTCGGCTCGCTGAACCCGGCCCACACCGTGCGCCATCACCTCGTACGGCCGCTGCTGCTGCACAAGCGGGCAACACGCGGAGAACTCGACGTCAAGGCCAATGAGTTGATGGATCTGGTGGGTCTGTCCCGGTCGCTCTTCGACCGGCATCCGCACGAACTGTCCGGCGGCCAGCGCCAACGCGTCGCCATCGCCCGGGCGTTCGCGGTCGAACCGGAGGTCGTCGTGGCTGACGAACCGGTGTCCATGCTCGACGTGTCGCTGCGGCTCGGCGTACTCGGACTGATGGAGCAGCTGCGCACCGAACGCGGCACCGCGTTCCTCTACATCACCCACGACATCGCGAGCGCCCGGCACCTGGGCGCCCGCATCCTCGTGATGTACGCCGGCCAGATCGTGGAGTCGGGACCCGCCGGGCCCGTCGTGGACCGGCCCGCGCACCCGTACACAGACCTGCTGGTCGGCTCGGTGCCCGACCCGCGCCGCACCGCAGCCCCCGTCAAGCGGGCCCGCGCCGCGACCGCGACCACGGGCTGCCCGTTCGCCGCGAGGTGCCCGCTGGCCGTGGACAAGTGCCGCACCGAGGAACCCGAGGTCACCGAGGTCGCCGACGGACGGTGGAGTCGCTGCCACCGGGCGGCGGACCAGTACGCGGCTGCCAGAAAGGTGAGCGCGGCATGAGCGAGACACTGATGCGGGTCGGGGTGTGCGGACGGAAGTTCCCCGGCGTCGAACGCCTGGGCCCCGAAGGTGTGTTGGCGGCGACGGCCCGGATCGGGCGCGCAGGCGTGTTCTTCCGCACCCTCACCGACATGAGCCCGGACCTGGACGCCGGACACCTGGCCGAGCTGCGGGCGCGGGCCGATGCCGACGGGCTGTACCTGGAGGCCGGGCTCGGCAAGGTCAACCCGTACAACATCTCCGAGGAGACCTCTGTACGCGAACTCGGCGACGGCGACCATCTGCTCGGGATGACCCGGATGATCGAGGCCGCGGCGGCGATCGGCATCACCGAGCTGTGGGCCGACACAGCGAACTACCAGCGGCACAGCTGGGGGCTGCACGCCGTCGACCGGTTCCGCACCGATGTCACCTGGGACGATCAACTGGTCGCCATCGAGCGGTATTTGCAACGCCTGGCACCAGTGCTGCGGGCCAACGGCTGCCGGATCAACCTGGAGACCCACGAGGAGATCACCACCCACGAGGTGGTGGCGCTCGTGGAGGCCGTCGGCCCGGACGCCGTCGGCATCACACTCGACCTCGCCAACGTCGTCGTGCGCGGCGAGGCCCCCGTGGCCGCGGCCCGCCGAGTCGCTCCCTACACCCATCAGACCCACATGCGCGACATCGTCCTCGCCTTCACGGACGAGGGCATGGAGCGACAGATCCGGGCCTGTGGCGACGGGGTGATCGACTTCGCGGCCGTACTCGACGTCCTGACTCGGCACCGGGGTGGCCGGGGCCCGTTGAACCTGACCATCGAGAACACGATGGCCCGCGACTGGAACGGCATCCCGCTGCATGACCCGCGCTGGCAGGCCGCCCACCCCCAGCTCCCGATGTCCGACGTCCTCGAACTCGTCCGGCTGTGCGATCTGTCCGAGGAACGCATGCGAGCCGGCACGGCGCCCGGCCTCGACGACTACTACCCCGAACCGCCCAGCGAGGACTGGGCCCTGGACTTCATCCGCCGGTCGGCCGACCACCTGACCGCCATCCAGACCACAGCATCCGCAGAACCCGCAGCATCCACCCAGAAGGAGACATCTTGACCACCCGCACCGCCCCCACCCCCCGCCCGCTCCAGGTCATCGTCGTCGCCGCCCACCCGGACGAGCCCGAAGAGTACGCGGGCGGCCTCGCCGCCGCGTACGCCGAGGCCGGACACCACGTCAAGTTCCTCACCCTGACCAACGGTTCGGCCGGGCACGCCACACTCGGCGCCGCCGAACTCGTCGCCCGCCGCGCCCGCGAGGCCCATCTGGCCGCCGAGCGGCTCGGCGTCGCCGAGTACGAGATCTACGACGACGTCGACGACGGCTCCCTCGTGCCGACGCTCGACCTGCGCATGCGCGTCATCCGCTCGGTGCGGCGCTGGCGGGCCGATGTCGTCGTCGGTTTCCACCCCGATGGCGGCGGCCACCCCGACAACCGGGCGGCCGGCCGTATCCTCGCCGACGCGCTGCATTTCACCGAGTTGAACAATGTGCTGCCGGCTGTGCCGGCGCTGTCGGCGGCTCCGCTGTACCTGCTGATGCCGGACTACGCCACCACACATGTGCACCGGCACGACATTGCTGTCGATCTCGCACCGGTCCTGGAGCGCAAACTGCGCGGCTGCGATGCGCACGCCAGTCAGTTCTACGAGTTCTCCTCCCACGGTCAGGACCGCACGGTGCCGCCCGCCGACGACTGGGCGGGGCGCCGCGCCTACCTGCTGGAGCACTGGCGGCCGTGGTTCGAGGCGAGTGAGGGTATGCGCGATGCGCTTGCTGTGCGGTACGGGAAGAAGCAGGCGGCGCAGGTGATGTATGCCGAGTCGTTCCAACTGGCGCCGGGGCGACGGATGTTCACCCCTGATGAGTTGGCGGCGTTGCTGCCGCCGGTCACCGCGTGACGGACCAGGCCCCCGCCCCCGCACCCGCCCCTGCCCCCGTCCCTGGTCCGGTGCCCCGGCCCGCGTATGCCGTGTGGACCGGGGGAACCGGAACCCGGCCCGCTTCGGTGGACGGGGAGGGCGCGCAGGCGGCGGCCCGGCTGCTCGGGCTCGAGACCGGCAGGCACGGCACCCAGAGGCGCGGCCGCGTCGAGCTGCGGCTGGAGGAGAGCGCCGACGCGTGTCCTGAGGCATACCGGCTGGTGTCCGCCGCCGACGGGGTGACCATCACCGCTGCCGGGCGGGCCGGGCTGCTGCACGGGGTGCGTACGCTCGCACAGCTGGGCGCGGCGCCGCCGCTCGGGGAGATCGTGGACGCGCCGCGGTACGCGTACCGCGGCGGGATGCTGGATGTGGCCCGGCACTTCTTCGACGTACCCCAGGTGCTGGCTTACGTCGACTTGTTGGCCGCGTACAAGTTCAATCACCTGCATCTGCACCTCACGGACGACCAGGGGTGGCGCATCGCTGTGGGTGCGCTGCCGCGGCTCGCCGAGGTGGGCGGGGCGGGCGGGTACTACAGCGCCGAGGACTACCGGCGGATCGTCTCGTACGCCGCGGAGCGGCACATCACGGTCGTGCCCGAGGTCGATCTGCCGGGGCACACGAACGCCGCGCTGGCGGCGTACCCGGAGCTGGCCGTGCCCGGCGAGACCGGTCAACTTCCTTACACGGAAAGAGAGGTGGGGCGCAGCAGCGTCGACACCGGCTCGGAGCGTGTCTTCGCGTTCGTCGACACCGTGGTGCGGGAACTGGCCGCCCTGACCCCGGGGCCGCTGCTCCACATGGGCGGCGACGAAGCCCTGCGGATCGGTGCCGCCGACTACGCGCGGTTCATGACGCGGGTGGGCGGCATCGTGCGCGCCCACGGCAAACAGCCCATGGCCTGGGACGAGGCCGCGCTCGCCGGGCCTGCGACCGTCGACGTGGTCCAGGTGTGGCGGCCGCGTCGGCACGCCGGCCCCTCGGTCGACGAGGCGGTGCGGGCTGCCGCGCGGGGCGGGGCCCGGCTGGTGATGTCGCCGGCCGACCGCACCTACCTGGACATGAAGTACGACGCCGACACACCGCTCGGCGCGGACTGGGCCGGGACGGTGGGGCTGCGCGACGCGTACGACTGGGACCCGGCCGCGTATCTGCCCGGCCTGCCGGACGGTGCGGTCGTCGGGGTGGAGGCGCCCTTGTGGACGGAGACCATCGCCGATGTTGCCGGCCTGCAGCGGATGCTGCTGCCCCGGCTGCCCGCCGTCGCCGAGGTCGCCTGGTCGCCCCAACAGGTCCGTGACTGGGACGACTTCGCACGGCGGATCACCGCTCACGGCCGGCGATGGACCGCGGACAGGCTGGCATGGACCGCAGCGGACGGCGTGGACTGGGCCGCCGGGGGCGGGGCGGCGTGAGGGGCGCGGTTCGGGGCGGACGCGTTCCCTCCCCGTTCCGCGTGAGCAGGGACCCGGCAGACTGATCGACGCAATGGGCGTGTTGCGGCAGTGGCAGTACGACACGAGGCGCCCATGAAAGGTTCCAGGGGACCTGGGCCGGTTCCGGGGATTCGGTGCGCAGGCGACGGCCCCGGCGGCGGCAATCAGGTTGGACCTTGAGGACGTGGGCGCGCACGCCGCCTGCCTGATCCGCGACCTCCTCGACCGCACCCTCGTCCGGAACACTCACCACCTGCGTCATGCCCTACGAGAGTACGAGCAGTTCCACAACGAGCGCCGTACCCACCGGTCCCTGCAGGCAGCCGCGCCGCTGCGCGCACTCCCCGAAACCATCACGGCGTACACCGCGTTCGCCGCGGGCAGGGGGATCGCGTCGATGACGCCGCTGTGGTCGCCGGTCCAGTGCACCGAGCAGCGGCGACCCGGCCCGGCCCTCGACCGTCCAGACGTAGCCGCGAGCCTCCGCGTGCTGCTCGATGCCCCCGTGGGCGTTCTCGCAGGCGGACAGCGACTGCCGGTAGCCGGAGTTCACCCACGCCACGTCCAGCTTGCGCACCCGGACGCCCGCCTCTGGACGCGGCGACCGGGCCGAAGTCGGTTCCGACGAGGATGCCGGCGACGGGGGCGTTCGGGTCGGCCGGGGCGTTGTTGCCCGGGTCGGTGAACACCCCGTCCGGGGCGAGTTGGGTACGGACGATGTCGTCGCGGTGGAACGCGAATCGGATCTGGGCCCGGCCGCCGCTGAAGGTGTAGGTGGAGCCCTGGGCGTCGAAGCCGGTGACATCGCCGATGACGGTCTCACCAGGCTCGGCCTGTACCAGGAGTGCGAGCACGGGGAACGGCGGTCATCAGCCCTTAGATGAGATCGGATCTTTTACCGCTCAGTGTGCGGGCTTCTGAGAGTCCATTGGTGATCGTATCTATGGCATACGTGCTCGTGGATGCGCAGAGTAGTCAAATAAACTGCATAGACGAGCAAGATCGCTGACTTGATCACGCCGCATGGAACGATTCATCCGATGATCTGTCGGGCTTTCCAGTGACGATTATTGCTGGTGGCAGTCATACGGCCTTGGTTGCAGGCTCTAGGGCTGGAGTCTTGAGGCGCTCATCGCGAAGCTCTTGAACCTCAGGTCTTGACGATCGCTCGGAGTCATCCTATGTTCCTGCCTGCACTTCCATTACTGAGAGTCAATCGTCGGTAGCTGAAGAAGGCGGGTCTTAGACATCCGATCTCTAAGGCTCAATGCTTGTGCCCGGACCGGAGAGGTCATGAACGTCCGAGCGACGGCGACGGGATCTCCCGGGATGGGCGCAGCTCCAGCATCCGCGTGACCGAAGCTCCCGATATCCGGGTCCGGAATATCGGAATCGGCTGAGCGTGAGGGCGAAACCATGATCGCTCGGCCCCTGCCCACCTGCGAAGGAGCCCGTGTGCGCCACCGTCACTGGTTGATGACCATTCTGGTCGGTTTGCTCGTCGCCGCTCTTGTACCGCTGTCCGGCCCGGCCGCGGCGGCCGGGCCGGCCGGGACGCCACCGGAACGGGTGAAAGGCATCCCCGGCACGATTCCTGTCAGCGAGGACGCTGACCTGGCCGCCTGGCAGCGGCTGCAGTACGGCATGTTCATCCACTGGGGTCTGTACTCCGAACTCGGAGGTGTCTGGAAGGACGAACCGGTCAGGCAGGGCTACAGCGAACAGATCCAGATGTGGGCGAACATCCCCGAGGCGGACTACCTCAAGGTTGCCGAGCGGTTCCGTCCGGACCGGTTCGACCCCAAGGCGATCTGCTCGTTGGCCAAGGACGCCGGGATGCAGTACGTCGTGATCACCTCCAAGCACCACGACGGCTTCTCGATGTTCGACACCGATAGCACTAACTACAACGTTGTGGATGCGACGCCGTACGGCAGGGACCCGCTCAAGCTGCTCGCCGACGAGTGCCGCAGCCAGGGACTGAAGTTCGGTTTCTACTTCTCGCTGGTCGACTGGCACCAGGGCCACGCGTTCGACGGGAACAACAACAACCCGATACCCCCGGCGATGGAGCCGGTCATCAAGGGGCAGCTCCGCGAGTTGATGACGAACTACGGGGACATCGCTGAGGTGTGGTTCGACATGTCGTCACCGACCAAAAAGCAGAGTGAGGCTTTTGCGGGCGTCGTGCGTGAGCTGCAGCCGCATGCCGTCATCAACAGCCGGATCTGGAACAACGTCGGCGACTTCCGAACCCTCGGAGACAACGAGATCCCATCGGTCGCCGTGGACGGCGCATGGCAGACACCGGCGTCGATCTACCACTCGACCTGGGGCTACCGCAGCTGGCAGGTCCGCGACGACCTGCCCGGCAAGGTGCGCGACCTGGTGAAGGGCCTGGCCAGCGTTCGCGCCCGGGGTGGCAACTACCTGCTCAACATCGGCCCCCGTGGCGACGGCAGCCTCGTCGAGTTCGAGGCGGACGTCCTCCGTGGCATGGGAGCCTGGCTCAAGCGCCACTCCGGAGCGGTCCTCGGGGCCTCTCCCACCCGGTTCGGCGGCCAACCGTGGGGCGAGGTGACCGTCAACGGCCACGACCTGTTTCTCCACGTCACTCGATGGCCGGCTGACGGGGAACTGAGGTTGCCCGGCCTGGCGACCGAGGTCAGGCGGGTGCTCGAGGACGGGGCCGGAGAGCTCGGGTGGCGGCAGGACGGAAACGACCTGGTTGTGACCCTGCCCGCCGAAGCCGCGGACAAGGTGCTGCCGGTCATCAAGGTCGAACTGGCCGGAGACCTGCGGATCGTTCCGACGCGCACCGTTGCCGACACGGACGGCGCGTGGGTGCTGTCCCCCGAGGACATCGAAACGGGCTACAGCTACGCCGACAACGGCTCCTACTCCAGCACCCGTCGCACCGTGGTCCGTCACACGGCCTACCTGCGCGCCCACCGGGGCGGACCTGTCTCGATCGCCCTTGCCGGACGCGCGGACCCGGCCGCCCGGTACCGGGTCAGGCTCGGGGGCCGCGAGCAGGTCGTGACCGGGGAACAACTGGTCGGATCGGCCGTCGGACCGTTCGTCGTACAACCCGGCCGCGTGCTGCCCCTCACCATCACCAGAGCCGAACCGGAGTACACATCCCAGGATCTCGGAGTGAGTATCGACGCCGTCATGGTCGGGCCCACCGGCACCGCGGTCGCGTGGTCGCAGCCGCCCAACCCGGTCGAGCTCGGAGCGACGGCGCCGATCCCGGTGCACGTGACCAACCTGAGCAGCCGGACCGTGACCGGTCAGGTCGGACTGGACGGCCAGGGGCCGTTCACCCTCGGCCCGGCTGCGACGGTGACGGTGCCACCCGGTGCGACTCGGACCCAGCCGATCGAGTTGTCCGCGTCCCGCGATGGCGAGCCGGGCACCTACCGGCTGCACTCGGACCTCGACACCGACGCACGCGTCCTCGGCCTGACCAACGACGTCAACGTCGTGCTGCCGAACGTGGCGGTCGGTAAACCCGCCACGCAGTCGAGCACCGCGTGGGGAGGCGTGGCCGGCAGAGCCGTCGACGGCAACACGGGCGGGGACTACTTCGGCGACAACTCCACGACCCACACTGCCGAGCCGTCGAACCAGGCATGGTGGCAGGTCGATCTTCAGAACGAGCACATGATCGACCAGATCGAGATCTGGAACCGCACGGACTGCTGTTCTGACCGATTGGCCGAATACTGGGTGCTCGTCTCGGAAACGCCGATCACCAGCAACTCTCTCAGCGAGGCGCGCAAGACCCCGGGTGTCACAGCGATCTACCGGTCGAACGTCGCTGGACGGCCCACGAGCATCGACCTCGACAAAACACCCGGCCGGTATGTGCGCATTCAGCTTGAGTCGCACACCAATCCCTTGGCCCTCGCCGAGGTGAAGGTCCGTAGCCGGCTCGCAGCGGAGTAGCCAAGGGGGCAGAGCACGTCCGCTCTCCGAAGTGGAGGAGCTCAGTGCCGGAATAGAGAACGACTCCGGCGATAAAGTGCGGAGGTGAGTTGAATCCGGCCGCAAGTGGTGTCGCTGCGAACGGTGTCCTGACCCGGATTACCGGCTTCCGCCGCTGCATCCACCGTCGCGGGACAGCCGGCAGCCCGTCGTTGCACTTTGGTCCGGTGCAACGGCGGGCTGTGTCGGCAGAGGCGTTACTACAGCTCGCGCTCGATCTGGCTCTCGCTGATCTTGTCTTCGCGCATGGTCGCCTCGTTCTGGACGGCGTAGCGAGCTTGCGCTCCGCTGCCCTCGGCGCTGCGGATCTCGCCGCGCTGAAGCTCGTCCTGCTGGTCCCGGTACTCCACGTGCTGTCCCTTGCGGTAAGGCATGGGGGATCTCCAAGTCTCGTGTGGGTCGGCGTGGGCCGGCCCCGCTCGTTCGGCAGGGGGCCCCGCCCTCTTGGCACCCGCGACTGTCGCCAGGCGCACTGACAGCCCACATCCAACTACGCGCACCAGCAATCACTACGGGCCGAATGGGTGACGCCTCGCTCGCCGCTGCCGACGTCCTCTGGAGCCTCCTCTGCGACGGATGGTGCCACGAGCCCGCTGGCCACCGCTCTCGCGGCTTGGCATCCGATCAGTACGGGCCCCGGTGGTCCGCACCACCCGGAATGGAGCTCAGGGAGCGTCCAGATCCACGCCTGCGAGTTTGCGCATCGCCCGCAGGAAATCGGGAACGTCCCTGAGCTCGTCCAGTCGCTGTTCATACGCCTCAATACGGCGGGCATAGTCCGCAGTCAGATCAGCGAGCCGCGGCAGCAATCCAGCGGGCGAAGCCACGATGACCGAATCGTAGTTGCCCAGGTCGGATCCGATAGTCAGATCAACGAAGACGCCATCGCCGCCAAGGACTTCGGTCAGTGTCGGACGAGTCGGACCACGCAATGCCGTTGTCAGTCGGTCGAAACGCCCGGAGCCCGGGGCGACAGCGAACACCGTGATCTCCGACGAGGCGTCGCAAAGCACGGCATGCAAGGCAGCCACCAGGTCCCGCGGCGTCGCCAGCGGGAACAGGCCCGCACGATCGGCGTCCTCCACCTCCCATGGGGTGGGCCTTGGGCGGGTCGTGGTCGCCGAACATCCGGGAACGAAACCCTTGTCTCTCAGCGCAGCGGTCAACTGCTCGGCGTCGACTTCGTACTCCCAGTCCACCAGCGCCGGCGCGCGTCCCAGCGTCCGTTCGGCGTCGTCGCGGTAGTACGTCGGGATCGCATAGCGGGCCAGCCCTGCCGTCAGACGCCAGACCAGGCCGACATAGACGGCGACCTCCTCCATGTTGTTGTTGTTCACCGCCCACTCGGTGAACGGAGTCTTCCCCTCGGGCCAGCTCTGGAACAGCCCTGGCCAGTGCCGACTCACGGCCATGCTGTCGCCCGGAAGGTAGCGGAAGACATGGAGGCCCTCCGCCTCAGCGGCCTCGAAGACGATCGGATGCATGGCGCCAACTTAGCCGCCACCCCTTCGCCGACGCCCAACGATTTCAGACCTCAGCAGAGCCTCGGAGCCACACCCGAACCGCGCACCCACCGATCGCGGTGTTGTCGGGCTTCTGCTCCTCCGGGGCAGGGTCCGTGACTGCCCGTCGGGTTTAGCGTCTTGGCGTGATCACAGAGAGCACCTCCGTGCTGGTCGACATCCGGAAGTACGACGGCAGCCTGAGCGCCCGGTGGACTGCTACCCGGCTCGGTGAGGACGAGCACGGCGTGTGGTTGGGCACGGCGCAGGGTGTCCACGTCAGTTCGGATACGGGCGGCTGGACAAGCCGGTTCGCGTACGTGATGTTGGTCCCGCGTGGTGAGTGGTGGACGGCCACGTTCTGTGTGGACCCGGGTCCCGAGATGTACTGCGACGTGTGCACGGTGCCGGAGTGGAACGCGGACGGGACGGTCCTGCAGACGGTGGACCTCGATCTTGATGTCGTGCGGTCTTGTGGCGGCGAGGTCCATATCGAGGACGAGGACGAGTTCGCCGAACACCGAGTGCGCTATGGCTACCCAGCCAGTGCCTTGACCGGCAATGTTTGCCCCATGAGGAGCGCCGTCCGGTGCGTGTGATCGCAAGGCGGCCGGAAGTCCTTGTAGCGGAGCTACCAGGGCTTTTGGCCAACGCGGCGAGCGCGCGTGCAGGGCGGTGCGACGGGGCAAAGCTTGCCGGGAGGGGCACTAGTGTCACCGACAAGGCCCGACAGGCCTGCGAATGGTTGATGGAGGCAGGCCGTCGCGATGGTGACGGCATCGAACCCTTCGCCTCGGTGTACCGCCACTGGCTCGGGCTCATCAGGTAGCCGACGGGCGAACGGCCGACGCTCTGCTCCGCAGGCGTGACACCTTCCTGCCGTGGCTTTCCGAGAGGACCCTGAGCTGCTTCAAGCACGCCGGTCCGGCATCTCCGCAGCGCGCCGATTTCCACCGTGAGGTCGGTCTGCGGGAGGTACCCGCCCGGCGGCGAGGGCGATGTTCACGAGCACCGACCTCCTGAGGCGCCTGCGATTTCGACTTCGCCGGCGCGGCCTTCGACAAACCCGACCTGCAGGCCCCGGCTCCCTCGAGGGTTGCGATCTCGAGGTGCAACTCGCTTAGGTAGGCTGCACGTTGACCTTGAAGTGAGCTCGACTCCAAAGAGGAGATCCCGTGGCCGAGCAGTCGATGCCTTCCGATGTGTCCCAGCAGCTCGACAGGATCAACACCACGCAGCCACATACGGCCCGGATCTGGAACTACTGGCTGGGCGGCAAGGACAATTACCCGGTCGACCAAGCAGCCGGTGACCAGATCCGTCAGCTGCACCCGGGCATCGGCGACTACGCTCAGGCGGATCGACTCTTTCTCGGGCGTGCGGTGCGGTACCTGGTTGCCGACTGCGGGATCCGGCAGTTCCTCGACATAGGTACCGGCCTGCCGACGGCCGACAACACCCACGAGGTCGCCCAGCGGCTGGCGCCGGAGTCCCGCATCGTCTACGTCGACAACGACCCCCTGGTGCTTGCCCACGCGCGTGCCCTGCTCACCAGCACACCCGAGGGGAAGACCGACTACCTCGACGAGGACCTGCGCAACGTCGACGTCATCTTGGAACACGCGGCGAAGACACTGGACTTCAGTGAACCTGTCGCACTTATCCTCCTCGGAGTGGTGATTTTCCTCGAGGACGACGCCGAGGCGCGCGGCATCGTCGGCCGCCTGATGGATGCGCTGCCGTCCGGAAGCCACCTGGTCCTCTCTCACACGATCAAGGATCCGGCAATGCCCGATGTGGACGCGGCAGTGGCGTTCTGGAACGAGCACGGCACCCCGAAGCTCACCCAGCGCACTTCTGGCGAGGTCACTCGGTTCTTCGAAGGCCTGGAACTCCTCGAACCGGGAGTGGTGTCGTGCAACCGCTGGCGCCCCGAGACTGGTGCAACCGGCACGCCGGACGAGGTGGCGATGTTCGGCGGAGTCGCACGCAAGGCATAGCGGTCAGCTCCGGAAGCCCTTCGGGGGTTGGATCAGGTTGCCAGGGCAACGGACGATTCTGCATGTCAGTCTGCGGACTTTGGGCATCGAGCCGTCTACTACCGCCCCGGCATCGAGGGCGCCCACGAGAAGGGTGGCGTCGAGGGGCAGGTTGGCTACTTCCGCCGCAACCATTTCGTCCCTGTCCTGGAAGTCGCCTCGCTGACCGAGCTGAACGCGATGGTCGACCAGTGGGACCAGGACGGCGAAGAACGGCGACTGCGGGGTTGCACCCGCAGCGTCGGCGAGGCCCAGTAGCCGCGGTCGGCTGAAGCGCACCCTCGATGAGGGGCGTCATGCGCTGGCCTGTGTGGACGCCGCAATCGAAGGACGGCCACGCCCGCAGCGGCGTCCGCTGTGCTTTTTCGACCCTCGCCACGGGCAGTCGACCGAGGATGTCCGCTGGGCGCCTTCCGAGGGGGCCGCCCGGATGATCGCCGTATGTGCAGCCGACGCCGTACGCCTGGCGGAGGGGATGCCGTCGATCGAGACCGGTCTGCGGGAGCGGCGGCCCGCTCCGCACCCGCGGCCCGGGCCGAGCCCGAACCCGGCCGCCGCGGCTCGCGCGAAGAGGCGCCCGGAGCGTCGCCCGAGCGCAGCGCTTCCGTCTCCGGCTTCCCCGCTCGCGTCTCCTGACCCCTACGAGACCTGGCCCGGGAACACGGGTACGCGGCAGCGCTGGGAGAGCCACGGCGCCAGGGGCGTCCAGCTCGTCCGCACCGACCCTCGGACGCCCGCCCTGCTCGTGGTCCACCTGAAGCGGGCCGCGGACTCCTGGGTCGAGCTGACCAGCCCGCCCGACGGCAACGGACGGCCCAGGAAGATCCTCACGCACGGCTCCCCGCTGACGCGGGCGATCGTTCCGGGCGAGGCCGACGGTCGGGACGCGATACGCCTCCAGATGAACACCAAGGGAGGGTGGCGGATCTGGTTGCATCCGCCGGAGGAGATCCCGCTCCTGGAGGGAGAGCTGGGATCGACTGGCTCCTACGTCCTGCGGCACCCCGGCGGCCGGGTGCCCCTGCTGATCACTCAGCATGACGGGACCGCCTTCTCACTCCACGTACTTCGATCGAACTTCACGCTCGGGGCGCTCCTGTGCCAGGGGAACGGGCCGTTCACGGCACCGGCCATCGCGCCGAGGAAGGCCGGTCTTCTGTACGTTCAGTCGCGCGGTTCCTGGAGCATCAACCCAAGCGGAGGGGTACACAAGGCACATGCCTCACCGTGAACCTGAGCGTGATACCTGGCGAAACTCGCCGACTCGAGCGGTGAGTCACAGCACGGAAGGTGTCACAAAAGCAGGTTGTTGTCACTCGGGGTCGTTGACCGGCATGTGCGGGGTGCCGGACCGAGGCGTCTGTGTGGTCAGGCGGTCTGCCGGAGTGCGTTGACCAGTACGCGCGGGTCGTCGGCGTGGAAGCGGATGGTGTGGGCCTCTTCCATTACGCCGAGCGGGCGGGTGAAGGGGAGCGGCCGGTTCAGCTCCAGGGTCACGGAGGTCTGACTGCCCACGATCAGGTCGAGGACCCCGTCGTCGGAAAGGGTGATCAAGCGGCCTTCGGGGTAACGCCGGTCGACCCGGACCGAGGCGACCGCGTCCGGCGGCACGGCGAGGTCGAAGAGGGCTCCGTAGCGGATCCGCAAAGAGCCGTCGGGGTGTACGACGTGCGGTCGAGTGACGCAGGCGGCGTGCAGGGCCAATACGAGGACGACGCCGTACAGGTCGAGTACCAGGATCACCCGGTGGACCGCCGGCCAAGGGATGAGAAAGGCCAGGCCCATCGTCTCGATGACCAACACGAAGAGCAGCCCATACATCATCGCGGTCTGGGGCCCGGTGTACGCGGCAGCGAGATCCCCGGGGCGCACCCCGTGCGTGCCCCGTCGGACCCACCGCCCCAGGGAGGCGAAGGCGCGCAACTCGTGGAGGACCAGGCGGCGGACCTTCACCGGCACCGCCTCCCGTATGGCGGCCCGCCGCGCTGTCCTGCGGTCCGCGCCGCGGGCGCGCGCGGCGACGTACAGCGAGCGCAGCACGCAAGCCTCCAGCAGCAGCGCCGCGAGCACCAGCGCCTCGGCACCTGCCAGCGCCCACCCGGGCAGCCGGACCCCGGCCACCAGGCAGACCACCAGGGCCAGTTCCACCGGCAGCACAGCAGCCACCGCGACCCGCGCCACCTGTACGCCCCAGGGTCCGCCGCTCATCCTCGCCCCCTCTCCATGAACGCGTCCATGAGACGGCCCACCACTTCCGCCTGCGCGGGGGCGTACTCGGCGAGCAGCGCCTCCTTGAGCCCGGCCACGACCACCCCGTCCTCGGGGATCACTGCGAACAACTCGTCGGGGACAGCTGCCATCAGGTCAGCTGCCAGGGGTCCGATCCGCGGATCGTCGACGGGCGCTTCGGCGAGCGCGTCCAGACGCTCGTACAGTTCGACGACCGCAGGATCGGCGACCAGCGTTCCGAGCAGCGCGAAAATCTCTTGGTCACCGGTGCTGCCGGCGTCCACCAGTGTGAGGTACTCGCGGTCCTTGGCCGCACTCGGCGAGTCTGTCCGGGGGGCCTGAGCCAGCAGGGCGGCGAGGCCGGGTGAGACGGGCCCTGTCGCGCCGGGCGGCTCGGAGAGCAGGGCGCCGAGCCGACGGCGGCGCTCCCGGATGTTGACTTCCTGGCGGGCCAGGTCGGCGTCGAGCTCCTCCAGTACCTGGGCCAGCTCGCGTCCGGCATCGTCGGCGAGCGCGTCGCGCACTTCATCGAGGCTGAGGCCGAGTTCGGTGAGCCGGCGCACCCTGGCGAGCAGGACGGCGTCGCGGACGCTGTAGGCCCGGTAGCCGTTGGGACGCCGCTCCGGTTCCGGGAGCAGTCCGACGTGGTGGTAGTGCCGGATCGCCCGGGGGGTGAGCCCGACGAGCGCGGCGATCTCTCCGATTCGCATGCCTTCAGTAGAAACCCTGCCGTTGCGTCAAGGTCAAGCTCTGTGTCGTCGGGCGCAGAACGAGTCAAGCAGGGTTGCACGTGGGAGTTGTCGGTACGTCCTCGCAGCGCACGTATCGGGTCGGCGTCCGCTCCCGCTACCCCTCGTCGCACGGGTGCCCCGAGTTGTTGAACACCATCAGCGGACGCTGGAAGCGCGCTCCGGCGCGGTGTGTCGACGTCCGGGTGCCGTTGTCCCGGAGCGGGTCGGTTGATGGACAGGTACCGTCCCGGCTCCATAGCCGGCCGGGCTCGGGGAGCTTGCGGTCCTGCACGCGTGAGAGCCAGTGGGTGCGCTGCCTCGGTGGTACCGGGGTGTACTCCGGGGTCCGAAGCCCCGAGCCCTTCGTCAGGTGGTGCCGGGCGATCGCCCCAACCCCGTCCCGGTCGGGGGGTACTTCACGAACTCCGACGTGAGCGCTGCCCACCACGCAGACGAGAGGGGCTCCCGCAGCCATGGGAACTGGCCGCAGGAGCCCTTTGCCGCGAGTGGTGCCAGGGACCTCAGCTGGTCCCTACGCCTCGTCAGTCCGGGGGTCGGCTTCGCGTCTTCACGCCGAGGTGGTCGTACTCCCATCTGCGGGCGGTCTCGTACCGGTCCCCGTTCACGACCCAGCTACGGCGCACCTCGTAGCGCAGGCCTCCGAATTTCTGCTCGAACCCCTCGCATCGGATGATGAGACCCATGGGGGCCGGGACAAGTTTCCCCGCGTGGTCGTGCACTTGCCAGAGCTCTATCGGCAACTCGAACCGAGAGGGGCACTCACGCCGGCGTGTGCGACGCAGGAGGTCCTGTGCGCGAGCCGAGAGCTGGGACGGGTCTTCCAGGATGTGCATCCTGAACTTCATTTCCAGAGGAAGATACCGCTGTCAGATAGTCACGTCACCGGGCACCAGCACAGGCCCTGCGGCTTGACTTCTCCATTGGGAAGCCCCTGAGCCTGATAGCTGGCCCGTGTGTGCGATAGGTGGCTCGCAGAGCGGCACGATGGCGCTGATCGGCTCGATTTTTGGGTTCTGCGCGGTCCGCGACGACCGGGGTGAGGTGTAGCGGTCGTCGCGCAAGAGAGACCGTTGAAGGCTTGAGTAAAGGTGCCGTGCAGGCAGACGATGAACCCGGGGCCGGCCAGGCAACGGCCGGGGTACGAGGTCTGCTGGGGGACGAAGGGGAGACACTATGCGGCACCGGCCGTTCTTTCGCTGGATACTGACGCTCGGCGTTTTGCTGTTCGGTTGGTCGGCGTACCTCTACGCGTCGTATCCCGAGACGCGGCAGATCGACCTCACCGTGATCAGCGAGAAGCCTGACGGCCGGTGCACGGTTCGCTGGAAGGACCCGTACAGCGACGTGGGTCGCTGGCGTGAGACCGCCTACCAGTGCGATCCGGACCGCGATGCGCTGCTCAAGTCACCGAACTACGACGAGGACACGGGGTACGGCTGGGAGAGCGGCTTCATGTTCACCGAAGGCCGGCACAAGGGCGACCTGGAGCCGTCGCTCGAGGAGAAGGAGCCCTACGGCCTGTCCGACGCGCTCGTGCTGATCGGATTGGCCCTGATCGCCGTCGGCCTCATCGGGGGGAACATCCGCGCCTCGATACGCCTGGCCGGCGTACGCCCCAAGACCGTGGCAAGGGCATGGAAGTTGTACGAGGTCGCCGACCAGGTGGCCCGGGACCACGCACAGGCTCGCGACGCCGTGCGCGTGACGTGGAACGCGCTGCGCCGCGAGCAGATCGACGCGAAGCTGAGCGCTGTCCCCGTCGCGCGACTGTTCAAGGGAGCGTCGGTCAGCCGGGCGGTGCAGGATGTAGAGGCGGCCGGCGCCCTCACCGCGCGCGATGTACTCGACGCCGGAGTGCCGGGTCTGAGGCACATGGGCATGGACCGCAGCTCGGCCGAACACGCCCACACCGCCGCCCGCCGCCTCGCCGACAACATAGAGGCCACCCTGTTGGTGCGCGTCGATCCCGTCGCCCCCGGACCGCACACCGTCGCCCTGCTCGTCGCACTGCACGTCCTGCTGGAAGCCGGGGCCGAGGCCCACCAGACCGCACGCGCCGGCGAGGAACTCGCCGGCGAGCTCGAACGGGCCCTCACCGAGGCCGAACCCGCATCCGGGTACTTGAGCATGCTGCGCGCCGGACGGGAACAGCGCGAGCTCGCCCGCTCCGCCGTCACCGAGCTGCGTTCCCTCATGGCCATCGCCGAACAAGAAGGACTCCCCGCCCATTTCGCCCAGACATCCGTCGACCTGCTGCGCGTACCGGACGACCGGAACCTCGGCCTGTCAGCACGGGCGGACTTCGAGAGCCGCACCAGTCAGTACTACGGATTGCTGGCGCAGGTCGTCGACCCGGAGGACGCCCTTGCAGATCACTGACCCAACCGGGCAACGCCGCGGAACCGCTGTCTTCGACTGGCTGGTCGAGATCTTTGACCATCGCGCTCCCGGCGTCATACGCCTCCGGTGACAGGCTGCTGATCGATTGCTCACAGCGACCCCGTCACAGCACTGAGCACCCTCAAGGCGCCGAAACGTCCGGCAAGGCGGTTGCCGCCGACCGAATGGCGGCCATCATCGCCTGCTCCTGGCCCCGCGCCGAGCTCACCGCCCTTGCCCACCGCCACAGCCCACGCGAACAGGACGACCTCGCCCGCGATGTCGCGGCGTGCACAACAAACCTGCAGCGCGCCCGCCTGGTCGCCGAAGCGCTCATGGTGGTCAGTTTGGCTGGCGGCAGCTCGGTCGCCTCCGCTGTCACCGGCTCCGCGTACGGTCTGCGCATGGTTGATCAGAGACCCCCGTTGTCTTCGGTAAACGACTTTGCGACCTGGGAGCCCGTGCTGAGGCTCATGCTGGCCGGTGGCACGGAGAGGAGCGCCGCCCGGTCCGCCCGTGTGGCGGGACGCATCAGTCAGTCCGGCTGGAGTCTGGCCCTGCCGAGACGTATGTCGTCGACGGAACGGAGCGCGGTGGAGGACATGCAGAGGGCGCTGGCCCGCGGCGGAGTCACGGAGATCGCGTTCAGGGCGGAGGTCCAACCGGACGGGAGGGCCACGCTCGGCCTGGTCTGGCCCAGCCCGGTCGTGGAAGCCGCCGCCGGCTACCCGGACCTGGGGGTGCTCGTCTTGGTCGACGGTTCTCTCGCCGAGCCCTGGCGCCGCCGTCCCGAATCGGGCCTCGGGGCCGCTTCGGCCCCTTCGGCGGACCTGGAGTTGCTGGAGCGGACGCTGCGCGAGCGGTTGCCCGACGCCATCGGCGCGACGGAGGACGAGATCGCCACCGTCGAAGCGCGTCTGGGTATCGTGCTGTCCGACGAGCTCAAGGTGCTCTACCGGGTGACGCGGGCACGGTGGGAGGACTGGGGCGAGGACTATGAGGCGGCGGATCGTGTCAGTTCGGCGGTGGGTTGTGAGCTCTTCGGCTTGGACGACCTGTACAGCATCGGCGCGGAGGTCCGTCACCCCGGCTGGAAGCACGCATCGATGGCGGCAGGCAGCACTCCGCCCGACGCCACAGTACAGAGCCTGGCTGGCTCGCCCGGCTGGATCGCCTTCGGAACCAACGGCGGCGACGAGTTCGCGGTCGACCTGACTCCCGGCCCGGCCGGACATACTGGGCAGATCATCCTGGTCGACCACGAACAGAGCATCGGCGCCGAACTCGTCGCCGGCTCCCTCACCGACTTCGTCCTGGACCGGATGAGGGCGGAAGGTGGCAACCGCCGCCAGGATCAGCTGCCGGTCGTAGCCCGCGTTGGCAACGACGGCCTGCAGACCATCCAGGCCGCCGCCCACCCCGCCGTGGAAGTCCTGTCCATCGGTGCCTGTGACGGCGCGCCGTTCAGCCTTGCCCTAGTCACCGGACTGCCCCGCCTGCGTACTCTCACCGCCTCCCCCGGCACGCTGGCCGATCCCCTGGAGGTTGCTGGACTCGCCGAACTGGAGTTCCTGGAACTGGGTATACGGGAGTGGCGCGTCCTCCTGGACGCCGGAGCCGTCCCGAGCACCCTGAAGGCCGCAGCCATCAAGGTGCCCGACCAGAACCACCTGCCCGTCGTGGCCGTCGCCAACGAGATCCTGGCTCTCTGGGACCGGCCCCAGATCGTTCAGACGCTCCTCGAAGGAAACCTCGGCCCCGCGGTATGACCGGCAGGCCACCACGGGGCGAGGCTTTCCTGCTGTCCGACCGCCTTCTGGTCACCGTCCCGCGCCACCGGTGGAAAGCCCAGGTCCGGGCCCAGACCTCCCTGCTCGGCTCACCCGCCGGCGCGGTCGGCGACGCCCTCCACGAGATCACGCCCTTCCTGGACGCCCACGGGCGCCGTCCCCGCCCGGCACCGATCACCGCACCGACAGCAGCAGACCTGGCCAACCTCATCGGCAGGACCGACCGAAACCCGAAGTTACTTTCCGGCAGCTCCCTGCGCCTCAGATCGCTTCGGCCTCGGGGCGGACGACCTGCTCGGCAAAGCTGCCGAGGCGCGTGGCCAACTGCTCGAGCGCGGTGGCCGCGTAGTGGTCGGGGCTCCAGCATGCGTGGATGGGGAGCTGGACCGGAGCGCCATCGGTGTCGAGGACGAGCAGGGGACGGGTGCCGAACCGCGGCAACTCTGTCCCGATCGCGACGCCACGCCGCCCTGCCGCCAGGGCGTGGCGCATCTGCTCCCACGGGACCTCGGTGTGGCGTTGATACCGGAGTCGGGCCGCGATGACAGCTGCGTCGAGAACGGTGCGCGTCGGGTCCGTTCTGCCCGGAAGGAGGAGAGGCTGCTCCATCAGCTCGTCCAGCGTGACGCTGGTGTCGCGGGCCCAGGGGTGGCCCGGGTTGACGTAGGCATGGAGCGGCACGCGGGTGAGGCGTTGCCAGGCAAGGCCGCCCGCGGGGGGAACGTTCGCGGCGATGCCGAAGTCGTGCCCGGCGGCGACCGCCTCGTGCACCTCGTCGCCGAGGACCGAGACGACGGCGATGAACGGGTCGTCGTCGTCGAGGGTGGCGACGAACGGAGCGAGGACGTAGTCCAGCGTGGTGGGGGCGGCCACGCAGGAGATCCGGGTCAGCTGTCCGTCGGCCAGCTGTCCCGCGACCGTCGTCAGCCGGTCGGCCCGGGTGAGCAGGTCGTGCGCCACGTCGAGCGTGCGGCGGCCCGCGTCGGTGAGGGACAGCCGATGGCCGTTGCGGCGGAAGAGCGTCACGCCGAGGTCGCGCTCCAGACGCTGGATCTGGCGGGACACCGCGGGCTGAGCGATGTGCAGTTGGTCGGCGGCGGCCGTGACGGTACCGAGTTGCGCGACAGTCAGAAAGCACCGAAGGTGGCGTAGCTCCATGCCTCATCATGCCGAAACGGCATCATGATGGGTAGTAGTTAGGTCTTGGACAGGCGTAGGTGGCCGGGATCACCATCTCTTCCATGACCTCCTCCGACATCTCGTTCGGCAACTGGCTCACCCCACCTCACCACCGACTCGGTCTGCACCGGGTCGAGGACGTGGTCCCCTGCACGACCATTGCTCGCGGTGAGGCTCCGGTACGCAAGCTGGTGCCCGCGAGTGAGCCCTTGGACTGGGACCTTCTGACCGTGCCGGGTCCCGAAGGGGGGCCGATCAGCGCAGAGGAGTTCCTCGCTCGCACGCACACCGACGGCATCCTCGTGCTGCGCGGCGACACGATCCTCGGAGAGCGCTACTTCGGTGGGTTCACCTCCGCGTCTCGCCACATCGTGATGTCCATCTCGAAGTCGTTCGCCGGCATGCTGGCCGGGGTGCTGGCCGCTGCCGACCTCCTCGACCTCGAGGCGACCGTCCCGACGTACGTCCCCGAGCTGGCGGCGGGCTCCTACGCCGGCGCCACCGTGGGGCAGTTGCTCGACATGACCGCGGCGCCGTACTACGACATGTCGTACCTGGAGTCCACCGCCGAGGTTCACGCGGGCGACCGCGCTGCCGGATGGCGGCCGCGGCAGCCCGAGGACGTGGTCGGCACCCGGCCGTTCCTGGCCCAGTTGCGCGGCGCCGGCCGACACGGCGCCGACTTCCAGTACTGCTCGGGGACCACCGACGTCCTCGCGTGGGTGCTCGAACGCGCCGGCGGCGCGGGCTACGGCGAGCTGATGCGGCGACATCTCTGGTCGTGGATCGGCGCCGAGGACGACGCCTTCGTCACGGTCGACGACCACGGAACGCCCTATGCGTGTGCCGGGATGGGGATGCGACTGCGCGATCTCGCGCGATTCGGGCGCCTGGTTCTCGACGACGGGTGGCGCGAGGGCACACCGGTGGTGCCGGCTGACTGGATCGCGCGGACGCGCCGCGGAGGGCACTTCGCGACCACGGCCGAGTCCGACTCGGCGGCGGGTGGCACCTACAAGAACCAGTGGTGGATCCCGGGCGACGACCACGGGTCCTTCTACGGTGTCGGCATCTTCGGCCAGTACCTCTGGCTCGACCCGCAGAGCGACGTCGTCATCGCGAAGTTCTCCGCCACCGACCAGCCGGTCGCCGACACCCCCGCTCACCTGGACGCGCTGGGCGCCATCGCCCGTGCGGCCGCCCTGACCCCGCAGGAGGCATGAGATGGGCCGCAACCGATCACACGGCGAGTCGATCGAGCAGCACTCGATCGACTACGTCCCGCCCGAGGAGCGCTACGGCAAGCCGTGGCACCTGTTCACGGTCTGGTTCTCCAGCAACGTGCAGATCACCGGGTTCGTCACCGGCGTCCTGGCGGTCACCCTGGGACTCGACCTTCCCTGGGCCGTCGCCACCATCCTGATCGGGAACCTCGTCGGTGCTGTGTTCATGGCCTACCACTCGATCCAGGGTCCCCGTCTGGGCGTGCCGCAGATGATCCAGAGCCGTGCGCAGTTCGGATTCCTCGGCACGCTGCTGCCGGTCGTGATCGTCCTGTGCATGTACATCGGATTCGGCATCGAGGGTGGCGTCATCACCGGGCAGGCCTTCGCGAACTGGGCCCACATCTCCTTCACCTGGTCGGTGATCATCCAGGGCGCGGTCCCGGCGGTCATCGCGATTGTCGGGTACAAGGTCATCCACCTGTCGACCCGAGTGGTCAGCGTGGTCTCGGGGCTACTGTTCCTCGCCCTCACGATCGCGCTGGCCTCTCACTTGCCGGAGCACCTGCCGAGCGGCCCGGCTCCGTCGTTCGGCACCGTCCTGCTCGTCATGTCGATCTTCGTCTCGTGGCAGCTGACCTGGGCGCCGTACGTCTCGGACTACTCTCGCTACCTCCCAGAGGACACCCCCTCGCGGACCACGTTCCTGTGGACCTACGCCGGCTCGGCACTCGGCTCCTCGTGGGTGATGATCCTCGGCGCGTTCGCCGCCACGATCAGCGCCGAGGCGGTGGGCGACGACGCCATCGGCATGCTCAGCCGACAGATCCCCGCGCTGAACTCGGCCATCCTGCTCGCCATCGTCATCGGCATCGTCCCTGCCGGCGTGTACGGCTACTACGGCATGTACCTCACCGCGATCAGCGCCTTCTCGGCCAAGGGCCACGGCTCGGCGACGCCGCTGGTGCGCGCCGTCTTCATCGTGGTGAGCGCCACGCTCACGATCGCAGCCACTCTGATGGCAAGCGGCCACATCCTGAGCACTGTCGAGAACATCACGCTGTTCCTGCTGTATCTGCTGGTGCCGTGGACCGCCATCAACCTCACCGACTACTACGTCGTACGGCGCGGCCACTACGACGTCGGCGAGCTCTTCCGGCCTCGGGGCGAGTACGGCTTGGTGAACTGGCCGGCCGTCGTTGTCTACCTGGTCGCCATCGCGGCGCAGATCCCCTTCATCAGCAGCAGCCTCTACACCGGGCCGCTGGTCGACCTCCTGGGCGGCGCCGACATCTCCTGGATCGTCGGCCTGCTGGTGGCGACGGTGCTGTACCTGGCCTGTGCGCGGCGCACCCGAGGGGTCGTGCAACCCGTCGGCGCGCGAGCATCGGCACCCGGCTCGGACGCGCCGCTTCCGGTCGACTGAGCGTCCAAGGTCTGCGCCAACCGCGACTGGGATGCTCGCCCGCGAGGTCAGGCGTAGGCGGGGGCAGGGTCCTTGGCGGTCCAGTCGCCGTCGAAGAGGGCGGCGACGAGGCGTTCACGCTCAGGGTCGAGCTGCCCGGCGCAGTGCTTGGTGCGCATCTTCGCGGACCAGGGCGTGTGTCGGAAGTCCCGCCTGCCCCGCGACGCCTGGCACGCTCGCTCGCTGCGTTGCCGGGCCCGCCCGAGTGCATCCGGTACGTGGACGACCCTCCGCCTTGCGATGCACCGCACCGGACGCCACGAGCTTCCCGGCAAACCTTTCCGGTCGCAGCACTATTCACCTGTGACTGCGAGGATTGATCTGCCGCCACCGAAGTCTGAATGCTAGCGAGGGTTGATGAGTCGCCGCATATCCCAGGGCGCCCTGGTCGTAGGTTCGATCGGCGTCCTGATCAACATCGTGGACGCGATCGGGTCGGGGCATCTGGAGCCGCACGATGCCTTCGCCGCGCTGGTAGCGCTCGGTGCGGGGGGCGAGCTGCTCAAGGAGCGGCGGCCCAGCACTGCACGGGCGCTGTATGCAGTGGCGTCGGTGCTGCTGGTGGTTGCCGGATCCATCACGGGGCGCAGGGCGTGGGCCTCGCTCTGGGCAGGCGGGGACTATGACTGGCTCGACCTCGCACTCGGGGTTCTGGTCGTGTTCTACGTTGCCGTTGGCGCGGGCCAGTTGCTGGCGCGCCTGTCCCGCAGAGCATCGAAGTGTCGTAGAACTGTCGACGAGTTCAGCGAGTAGAACCGGCACCGGACCAGACTCCGGTGGCAATGGATCAATGTTCGCTGTCACAGGTCAGCCCGGGACGGACCGGTTGCGCCGGACCGTCCGTTGTCCGGTCTCATGCGAATTGGCCCGCGTCTCAGGCGATCTGGCCGTTGGCGCTACTCATCTCACGCGAGACCTCGACCGGCACGGCGGTGGACCCCCGGGATCTCGGTGAACAGCACGCGCCAATATGGTGGTCCGATGACGTCGATCAAGAAGTTCCAAGTCACCTTCGACTGCGCAGAACCCGAGCGCCTCGCTCGTTTCTGGTGTGAGGTGTTGGGGTACGTCGTACCGCCGCCACCGGAGGGGTTTGCCACTTGGGACGATTTCAAGGGCTCCCAGCCATCTGAGCAGCAGGATTCTTGGTTCGCCTGCATTGATCCCTCAGGTGTGGGCCCGCGGCTGTACTTCCAGCGCGTCCCCGAAGGGAAGGCCGCCAAGAACCGGGTGCATCTTGATGTGCGCGTCGGCACCGGACTCGTGGGTGAAGAGCGCCTTGCCGCACTCGAGGCCGAATGCGAACGGTTGGTCCCGCTCGGCGCGGTACACGTGCGAACGCTGTATGACGGCAATGATTCGTGCATCCCGATGCTGGACATCGAGGGCAACGAGTTCTGTATCGACTGAGGGGCCGCGAACGTTTCCTCGTTCTGTCCCCGGACGCGAGGACATGCCTGTGGTCTCAAGCGATCTGGTTCTCGGGGTGTGCGAAGCGAGTGGTCGCTCGTCGGGGTGACGCCTTCCGTATCCCGGGCGTGTCGTCGCGCTGGGTGTCCGACGCTCGCGGTGAGGGGCGAGGGCGTTGGGGAGGTAGCCGTGGGCGAGCCGGCGGAGGCGGGATCCGGCTGGGCGTACGCATCGGACGTGCAGGTGGGGTGGTGAGCTGCTGTCGGTTTGCTGCACTGAAGTGAGTGGTGGTGAGCGGGAGTGAGTCCTGTCGGTGGGTTGGTGGGGGTGGGAACGGGGGTTCTGGGGTCGAATGGGTGACCTTGGCGGCTGTTGCTCGTTGGGCTGGATGGCAGGTGCCCGGCCTGGTGGGAGGGGGTGACGCGGTGGGTGGTGTGAGGGAGTTGGCCGTGCCCTTCGTGGTGCCGGGGCCTTGCGGGGTGGCGGTCCGGGACCGTCTGGGGCACCTCACTCCCCGGGACGAGATGGTGCTGCGTGCGGTCGGTGAGCATCAGGGCCGTCTGGCTTCGCGTGATCTCAAGGCGCGCTGTGCGGACGGTCTGGAGCACAGTGCGGCGGTAGCGGCCGGATGGATGCGTCTGCGGCCTCCCACCGTTGGCGGGAGGCCGCAGACGCATCAAGAACGAAACTGCTGACGGCATCAGTAGCCGCGGGTGATCCAGTCGTCCAAGTGTGCCGCCTCGTCGGCGATGGTGGTGGAGTGGCCGTGGCCCGGGAGCACTGTGGTGTGCGGTGGGAGTGCGAGGAGTCGGTCCCTGATGGAGCGGATGATGGTGGGGAAGTCGGAGAAGGACCTGCCGGTGGCGCCCGGGCCGCCGGCGAAGAGGGTGTCGCCGGTGAGGACGGTGTCGAGTTCCGGTATGTACAGGCTGATGGCACCGGGGGTGTGGCCGGGGGTGTGCAGTACCTGGATCTCGGTGTCGGCGACGGTGAGCCGGCGCTGGTCGCAGAGGTAGGCGGGGGAGTGCTCGGGATGGGTCTGTGACCACAGGAGACGGTCATCGAGGTGGAGGAAGACGGGAGCGCCGGTCTTCTCGGCCACGGCGGGGGCCGCGTTGATGTGGTCGTTGTGCGCGTGTGTGCACACCACCGCTGTCAGCCTCCGGTTGCCGAGTGCCGCCAGGATCGCATCGGCGTCGTGCGCGGCGTCGACGACGAGGGCTTCGTCGTCGTTGCCGATGATCCAGACGTTGTTGTCGACGTCCCAGGATCCGCCGTCGAGGCTGAAGGTGCCTGAGGTGACGACCTGTTCGATGCGGACGCCCACTCAGAACACCACCACGGAGCGCAGGACCTCGCCCGAGTGCATCTTGGCGAACGCCTTCTCCACCTCGCTCAGCGCGATGGTCTCCGTGACGAAGGAGTCCAGGTCGAGGCGTCCTTGCCGGTAGAGGTCGATGAGCATGGGGAAGTCGCGTGAGGGCAGACAGTCGCCGTACCAGGAGGACTTCAGGGATCCGCCGCGGCCGAAGACGTCCAGGAGCGGCAGCTCGACGGTGACGCCGGGAGCGGGGACACCCACCAGGACGACGACGCCGGCCAGGTCCCGCGCCTCGAAGGCCTGCAGATAGGTCTCGGGGCGGCCGACCGCGTCGATCACCACGTCTGCCCCGAACCCGTCCGTGAGCGCGCGGATCCCGGCCACCGGGTCGTTGGTGCGGGAATTGAGGGTGTGCGTGGCGCCGAAGGTCCTGGCCAGCTCCAACTTCCGGTCGTCGATGTCCACGGCGATGATGCGTGCGGCGCCCGCGAGGTGGGCGCCGGCGATCGCGGCGTCCCCGACGCCGCCGCAGCCGATGACCGCGACGCTCTGTCCGCGTCGCACCGGAGCCGTGTTGAGCGCGGCGCCCAGGCCCGCCATCAGACCACAGCCGAGCAGCCCGGCCGCCTCGGGGCGCACCTCGGGCACCTTGGTGCACTGTCCGGCGGCGACCAGGGTCTTCTCGGCGAAGGCGCCGATGCCCAGTGCCGGGGTGAGCGGGGTGCCGTCCGTCAGCCGCATCTTCTGCGTGGCGTTGTGGGTGTCGAAGCAGTACCAGGGCTCGCCCCGGCGGCAGGCTCGACATCGGCCGCACACGGCACGCCAGTTGAGGATGACGAAGTCCCCGGGTGCGACATCCTGTACGTCGGGTCCGACCGCTTCGACGATGCCGGCGGCCTCGTGGCCGAGCAGGAAGGGGAAGTCGTTGCCGATGGCCCCTTCCCGGTAGTGCAGGTCCGTGTGGCAGACGCCGCAGGCCAGTACCTTCACCAGGGCCTCTCCCGGTCCCGGGTCGGGCACCAGAATGGTCTCCACGGAGACGGGCGCACCAGTGTGGCGTGCGACGACGCCCTGGACTTCATGGGTCATGTGTGTGTTTCCCTCGTGCTGATTGCTGATTGCTGGAGGCGGACGTGATGCGTCGAGACCTGTCACGTCCGGCGGGGGACTGGGACCACGGCGCAGCTCCGGAGGGCCGACGCGGAACGCCACCACAGGTGAGGTACACGTTCCGGGGCCGGCCCGACGGCGGGGCAGCTCGCCCGCTCCGCTGCTCCATCCTCCTGCCACATCGGGTAGGCCGCACCCAACGTTCCGGGCCTTCCACCCACCCGTTCGGGTAGGTCGGCGAGGTAGATTCCTCCCATGGTTTTTCTTACGCCCCGTCCGGATCCTGCCCTGGTGGCGGAACGGATGGGAGCTGTGGCGACCGCCCCGCTGCACATGGTGGCCGCACGGCTTCACGAAGTGATCGACGAGGTGCTGCCGCACCGGGCGCTGGCCGTGTTCACGGAGGACTGCACCGGACGACCGCAGAAGAAGGCCGGTGATCCGGTGATCACCGAGCGGATCACGATCGCGGAACTCGACACGGTCCGCCGGCTCGTGGCCGGGGGAGAAACCCCCGGCTCCGCTGTGATCGCCGGCACGGAACACCCGGTTCGCGTGTACGACGCGCCGACCGGGGCCATCCTGGTGCTCTGTGAGCCAGGCGATCCCGCGTACCTGGGTGCCGAGGACTATGTGCGCGCGGTCTGGACGACGGCCGCGACCCGCATCCGGCAGCAGGTCGCCGAGGCCCGCCCCGACTACCTGCGCGAGTCGCGCGCCGCTTCCAGCGAACGGCTGCAGGTCACGGCCGAACTGGCGGCCCGCCACGAAACCGACCTGGAGACCCTGCTGGCCACCCTGCGCGGCCGCGACCTGGACGACGCGCGGGCCAGGGTGCTGGCGACCGACATGGCGGCCGCCGCTCTGGTCCGGGTCAGGGCGGGCAGCGATCTCGTGGCCTCACTCGCCGAGGAGGCCGTCTCGCAGGCGTTCAGGCGGCTGCGGGACGACTTGCGTCCTCTGAGCCGGTACGGTGGGATTCAGGTCCAGTTCATCGAGCCTCCCGCGGACGGGCGAGCCCTGCCGGGAGAGGTCGCCCATGCGGCCCGGGCCATCGTCCGCAGTGCGGTTCTGCTCATGCGGGAGCAGGAGGACGTGACTCGCATCCGGGTCCAGTGGAACTGCGACGGCACGAACCTGCTCATCTCGATGCGCGACGACGGCCCTGGTTTTCTGGACCAGGGACGTCCGGCACTGCGACAGCTGGCGGCCCGGGCGACCGCGCTCGGCGGGCATCTCACTGCGGAGGCCGTGGAGACGTGGGGCTCGGAGATCGACGTACGCATTCCGCTCGATCCGCCCGACACCTCGGGCACAGCCATGCACATGTGGGACCTCGGACCGCGCGAGACCGAGGTGCTGCACTTGCTCGTCGCCGGACAGCGCAACCGCCAGATCGCCGCGGAGCTCGGCATCAGTGAGAACACCGTCAAGTTCCACACCAGCCAGGTCTACCGCAAGCTGGGCGTCACCTCACGGGCTGCTGCCGCCGCCCTTGCCGTGGACGCCGGTCTCGGTTTCTCCGACAGTGCGTCCGCTCACGTCGCGCGTCGGTGACGGCGTCGTACGGCGGAGCGGCAGACGAGCGTGCGGCGTGGGCACGGCCGGTACATCGAACGAGACGCTGCCCCGCCTCAGCCTTCTGCTCGCCGCAGCAGAGTCGGCGTCGGCGGGGCAGCATGGACGAGGCGTGGCGTGTGCGGTCCTGGTCGCGGCGGCTGACAGACCGCGGCTTGATCACCGGCCCTCGCCCGGGGAGGGCAGCGGATCGGCTGCCATATTCTTCTGCCATGGCGAACTGGCGGCGGCCTCTGGGCGATGCTTTCCGGACCCTGGATCGGGCCCTGGGTGGGCAGTGGCGTCCGACTCGGATCCAGAAGTGGGTGGCCCGACACCCGATAGGCACCGGTCTCTGCGTGGCCGTTCCCTTCACGCTCTTCTTCTTGATGCTGTCGCGTGAGGAGGAACCCGACGACACCGTGTTCGCTGTGGTCTTCGGGCTGGCTCTGGGTCTTGTCTTCGCCCTCACGGCTTTCTCGGAGCGCTTCCGGCAGCGCCGAATCAAGCGTCTGGGGGTATGGGACGGATCCTGACCAGGGCCAGGAGTGGCCCGGGCGGAGCCACGCCAGGTAGGTTCTGACTGGCTATCAGGACCACTGCAACGGACACCGGCCGGACCGGTCCCGGCAGCAGCTGCCGCCCGGCGCGACCAGCGGCCGGAACGTCTCGACGGGCGTCACCATGCCGACGGCAGCCACCGCGGTGCCCATCGCGTCGCGGATCGGGGCCGTCAGTCCGGTCGTCTCCGATGAGACGGTGCCGGCGGTCACCGCGTGGGCCCGCCGCCTGAACTTCGCCGGGAGTGCTGCAACTCTGCGCTCCCCAGGCCGGTGACCGGCTGGTCCGCCGGTCCCGTGTCATCGAATCCGACCGGGTCGAAGGAGTCCACGGGCCGCGGACCCTGCATGGAGTGCCGGCCACCGCACAGGGGACATCGTCCGGCGGGGCGTGGCTCATCCACGGTCGTGCCTGCCTACCGTACGGGGGAGTACACCACCTGCCCGGGAGGTCACGTGCCCCGTAAGCGTCCGAAGAGTTCCACGCATCCCTTCGAGGCCATCGAGCCACCGCGCGACGTCGAGGTAATGATCGGCGTGGTGTCAGTGACGGTCCTGGTGGTGGCCCTCGCTACCGTGTCCGAGTCCCCGGTGTGGCTTCTCGGGCTCCTTGTATTCCTGCCGGGGACGGCGTCCGCGCTGTGCACCGTACGTCAGACGAAGTTCGTGGCTGCATGGACCACGTTGGTGGTCATCGTCACCGTGCTGGTCCGGCACGGTGAGGAGCGGTGGTTCGACAGGATCCTCATGATGCTGCTCACCCTCGCTCTGGGCGCGGCTTCCGTCTACGCGTGCCGCAGCCGTATCCACCGCGAGAACGAGATGCTGCGGCTGCGTTCCACCGCCGCCGCAATGCAGCGCCACATCCTGCGCCCCCTGCCTCTGCTCACCGACGACGTCCTGGTCGACGGCGTGTACGAGCCCGTCCAGGAGGACAGGCTCGTTGGCGGCGACATCTACGACGTCGTCGTCTCTCCGTGGGGTACCCGGGTTCTGATCGGCGATGTCCAGGGCAAGGGCCTGCCCGCGGTCGGCGCCGCGTTCGCCGTGATCGGCGCCTTTCGGGCGACGGCCCACCGAGAGCCCACCCTGACCGCCCTCGTCGACGCCCTCGACGCCTCTGTCGTACGGCACAACTCCTACGCCGCACAGACCGGCGACGACGAACGGTTCGTCACAGCGCTCATCGTCAACGTCGACGCGCACGAAGAGGTCCAAGTCATCAACTGTGGGCACATTCCGCCGCAGTTGGTGCACGACGCCACCGTCATCACGCCGGCTCTGGGCTCCGGCGTCCCGCTCGGTCTCGCCGAACTCGCCGCCGAACCCGCGACCGTCGACTGGCTCGCCTTCCCGCCCGGTGCGACGCTGCTGCTGACCACGGATGGGCTCACCGAGACCCGCTCTGTCGACGGCACGTTCTACCCCGTCGCCGAACGCCTCGCCGAGCACGCATCTTTCGCCCCCACCGACCTGCCGCGCGCCCTCTACGACGACGCGCGCGCGTTCGCCGGGGAGGGAGCCCAGCACGACGACGTGGCGGTCCTGTCCGTCCGACGGTCACCGCACCGCTGAGCGCATCGCGGTGCAGGTCACGCAACCGACGACGGGCTCGAGGAGTACCCGGTGGCCCTCGTGCGGGGTGGGGTGCCGGTCCTGCGGGAGTCCGCAGTGCGGGCAGCCCGGCGGTTCGGGTGGCGCAGGCGCGGTGGCGCCCACCCGGTGCGATGCCACGCGCGGGTGTCATGCCCGGTGGGCTTCAGGCCCGTCGCCAGGTCTTCGCTTCGCGGATCAGGTCAGCCGGGTTCTGACCGTCTCCAGCAGTTCGTCGGAGAGGGCCTCGTCGGCCACGGCCCGGGCCATGAGTACGGCACCGACCAGGGCGCTGAGGGTGAGTATCGCCTCGGCCCGGGCGTCCTCGGAGTCTTTGTCGAGTCCCGCGATCAGGTCCAGGTATGTGCGGACCTGCTTCTCGTAGGCCTCTTTGAGGTGCCGGTCATCACGTCCGGCGGCGGCGCCCAGGGTGACCAGCGCGCAGCCCGTGGCCGGATCATCTCGGTGTTTCTTCGCCAGGTAGGCGTCGATGAGGCCGGCCTGCGGATCCCGGGCGTTCTTCTGTGCGGAGCGCTCCATCTTCGCCGTGCCCTCCGCCAGCGCGGCGGCGGCAGCCTGTGTGATCAGGTCGTCGCGTGAGTCGAAGTGCTTGTAGAAGCCGCCGTGTGTCAGCCCGGCCTCGTTCATGAGGTCAGCGATACCGAGGCGGGCGATGTCCTCGGAGCGAATCTTGCGGGAGGCGATCTGCAGGACCCGTTCGCGGGTCGCAGCCTTCTCGGCCTGCGAGTGGCCCATGTCGACCCTGCCTTTCCTTGGGGCGGCGCAGTAGGGCCACCACATAACTGGATGATGATCATCATACACCCATGTCCAATTTAGGGCTTTTATGGTTTTCGTTTGACATTCTGGATGACCAACGTAATCTAGTTTGCAGATGATGACCATCATCCAGATTGGAGATGCGATCGTGTCCCACACCTACGACCCTCGTCGTACGGCCGTTCTACTGGTCGACCCTTACAACGACTTCCTGTCCGAGGGCGGCAAGATCTGGCCGCGCCTGGAGCAGATGGCGCAGGAGGTCGGACTGCTCGAGCACCTGCATGCGGTGGTGGCCTCCGCCCGTGAGGCCGGTGTCCGCGTGGTGTTCGTCCCGCATCGCCGATGGGAGCCGGGTGACTACGAAACGTGGAACCATCCCAACCCCACGCAGCTGAGCATCATGGAGCGTCACAGCTTCGCCCGCGGGACGTGGGGCGGCGAGTTCCATCCCGACTTCCAGCCGCAGCCCGGTGATGTGGTCGTCCAGGAGCACTGGGCGCAGAGCGGATTCGCCAACACCGATCTCGACTTCCAGCTCAAGCAGCACGGCATCACGCATGTGGTGGCCGTGGGTCTGCTGGCGAACACCTGCATCGAGTCCACCAGCCGCTTCGCCATGGAGCTGGGCTACCACGTGACGCTGGTGCGTGACGCCACCGCGGCGTTCCTGCCGGAGATGATGCACGCCGCTCACGACCTGAACGGCCCGACGTACGCCCACGCCATCATCACCACCGACGAGCTCACCGCCGCATTCAAGGGAGAACGCGCATGACACTGACCGGAGCCTTGTTGATCGGAGCGTCCCGAGTGGCCGCCACCGAGGGGGCCATGAAGGCGCTCAACCCCGCCACCGGTGAGCTCATCGAGCCCGAGTTCGCTTTCGGTGGCCCGGCCGAGGCCGACCACGCGGCCCGCCTGGCGGACGAGGCCTTCGACAGCTACAGCCACACCGGCCTGGCCGAGCGGGCAGCGTTCCTTGACCTCATCGCGGACAAGCTCGAGGCGGTCAAGGACGAGCTCGCTGAGCGAGTTGCCCTGGAAACCGGCCTGCCCGCGGCGCAGCTCGAGGGTGAGGCCGTGCGGAGCGCCGGTGTGTTCCGCAAGTTCGCCGCCGTCGTCCGTCAGGGCCGCTTTCTGCAGGCGACCATCGATCCCGCGCAGCCGGACCGGCAGCCCGCACCACGTCTGGACCACCGGCTGCAGAAGGTGGCCCTGGGGCCTGTGGTGATCTTTGGCGCGAGCAACTTCCCGATCTCCTACTCCGTGTTGGGCGGTGACACCGCCTCCGCCCTCGCGGCCGGATGCCCCGTGATCGTCAAGGCGCACAACGCACACCCCGGCGCCTCGGAAATACAGGGCCGCGTCATCCAGGAAGCCGTCGCGGAGGCCGGACTGCACGAAGGCGTCTTCTCTCTCATCCGGGGCGCCGGCAACGAGATCGGTGAGGAGCTCGTGGACCATCCGCTGGTCCGGGCGGTCACGTTCACCGGCTCCGAGGGCGGCGGCATGGCCCTCTACCGGCGGGCGCAGAAGCGCCCTGACCCCATCCCCGTGTTCACCGAGATGACCAGCGTCAACCCGACCTTCGTGCTGCCCGCCGCACTCGCGGCCCGTGGCGCGGAGATCGGCACCAGCCTGGTGCAGCGCGCCATGTACAACGTCGGACAGGCCTGCCTCAAGCCCGCGATCCTCCTCGCGGCCGACGGACCCGGCTTCGCGGCGCTGCGTGCGGCAGCGGCCGCCGAGGTGAAGAAGGCTGCCGCGCGAACCATGCTCTCACCCGGCATCCACGACGCCTACACCCGCAACGCGCAGCGCCTGGAGGACGACGGCGCCGTCCGGATCGCCGAGGGCGACGCCCCCGCGCACGCCGGGTCCAGCCAGTCCCTGCTGCACGAGGTCACCGGCGAGCAGCTCCTGGCCGAACCCGCCCTGCGCGAGGAGGTTTTCGGCCCGGCCGTTCTGCTGGTCAGGGTGACCGGACCGGAACAACTGCTCGATGCGGCCCGAGCCTTCCGCGGGCAGCTCTCGGCCACCCTGCACGCCGAGGCCGCGGACCGCGGCATCGCCGAACGGCTTCTGCCGGTTCTGGAACGCCGCACGGGACGGATCGTGTTCAACGCCTTCTCCATCCCGCAGGAGGTCTCCTACGCATCCACCCATGGCGGTCCCTTCCCGGCGACCTCCGACAGTCGTTTCACGTCCGTGGGCACGGGCGCGATCGAGCGGTTCGTCCGCCCGGTCACGTACCAGAACTTCCCCGAGGAGCTGCTGCCGCAGCCACTGCGCGAGGCGAACCCGCTGCACCTGTGGCGACTGGTGGACGGCGAAATCACGCAGCGCTGAACCGTTCTCCCGAGACCCGCCCGCCGGTACGGACGGGTCCGACTCTCCCGGAATGGAAGGAGCCCCTTTCCATGAACGCCACCGAAGGCACCGCTGCGGACGCCGAACGCAAGGCCCGCGACGAGGTACGCGGGAAACTGCTCGGCGCCTGGCGTCTCGTGTCCTACACCGCCAGGAGCGCTGACGGGGACGTGATCGAGCCCCTCGGCCCCAACCCGAACGGACTGATCCTCTACACCCCCCAGGGATTCATGTCCGCCCAGCTGGGACGCAGCGATCGCCCACTTCTGAGCTCCGCACGGCTCGAGGACGCCATGCCCGAGGAACTGGCCCGGACGACGGTCGGCTACCTCGCGTACGGCGGACCGTTCGAGGTCGTCGACGCCACCACTGTCGAGCATCACGTCACCACCAGCCTCTTCCCGAACTGGACCGGACATCCCCAGACACGGAAGGTGCGCTTCGACGGTCCACTGCTCACCCTCGCCGTCCCCACCCCCACCCGACTGTGGGGCGCGGAGCGCACGGCCGAACTCGTGTGGGAGAGGCCGGAGGTGCCGTCGGATCCGCTGTGGCAGCAGTCATGTTCTCCGCGTTCGGGTGGGTCGGCGTGGTGCTCAGCGGACTGGGCTTCGTGCTGCTCGCGGGGACGGCCCTTGCCGGGAACGTCCTGCACGTGCGCCGTCGAGCCGGCCATGCACCGGCCTCTGCCCGGCCTCGGCGCGCAGGACACGTGAGACGTCGGACGACCGCCGCACTCCCGCCGAGATTTCCTACGTGTACAGCGCTTCTGTGCGCACCACTGTCCTCACAAGGAGGGACCCCGCATGAGTAACCACGAGCAGTTCGCCGTCGAAGAGGTCAGCCCGTCCTACTGGAGGGTGACCTTCTCCAACGGAGAGATCAACCTGATCGACCCCGACACCATCGAGCAGCTCGCCGAGCTGGTCACCCGCATCGAGCAGGCCCCGGATCTGACCGCCGTCGTCTTCCGCAGCAGCAATCCCGATTTCTTCATGGCGCACTGGGACTTCCAGGCGGACCGGTCTCGTGTGGCCGGCATGAAGCCGGCCCCCTCGGGTCTGCATCCGTTCGCCGACAACCTGTACCGGCTCGCGCAGGTGCCCGCTGTCACGATCAGCGAGATAAACGGCCGAGCCCGGGGCGCCGGCAGCGAGTTCGTCCTGGCGACGGACACCCGCTTCGCCGGGCCCGGTGCCATCCTGGGACAGTTCGAAGTGAGCGTCGGATCCGTGCCCGGGGGCAACCCCAGCGGTCGGCTGCCTCATTTGGTGGGCCGTGGACGCGCCCTCGAGATCCTGCTGGGCGCCGACGACTTCCCAGCCGATCTCGCGGCAGAGTACGGCTATGTCAACCGCGTCGTGCCGGCGGGCGAACTGGAGCAGTTCGTCGACACCTTCGCCCGTCGTATCGCCGGATTCGACAAGACTGCGGTCACCCGGATCAAGGCTCTGGTGGACGTCGAGTCCCTGCCGACGGCCGAGTCCTACGGGGCCAGCCTTCAGGCCTATTTCCAGACTGCCGGGCGACCCGAGAACGCGCACCGCGTACGCTCGCTGTTCGAACGCGGACTGCAGCGGCCGGACGGCGTGGAACTCGACCTCGGCCGCCGCGTGGCTGAGTAGCCCACGCGAACGGCCGCTTGCTGCGACCACAGTGAAGGTCGCTCCGCAGAAGGAACGGTGAGCATTGGCCATTGAGTAGTCGTGTCGTTGGCGGAGGGAAGGATGGAGCCTGCCTGCCGGTGACGGTTTCATTCGACGCAGTAGCTCAGGTCCGTGGCCGTCAGCGAGGTGGGCGCCAGGCGTAGCCACATCGTGCCCCGTTCGCCCGGATCGTCATACAGATAGTGCACGAACCGTTCATCCCATACGGTTTCGTCCGCCCCCAAATAGCGGGACAGCTTACGTCGGCCCCTCGGGACGTCGAAAGGCACGAGCTCAGCCCGCCCTCGGGCGATCACCTGCTGAACACGTCCCGTCGCGATATCGCATTCGTCGACCACGAGCGCGACTTTCGGATCATCCTTCACCCGGTCGAACAACCGGGCCCACGGGCCCGTCAGCACCCAGAAGGCCCCGTCCTCCCACAGGAACCAGACGGGACGCACCGTGGGCCCGCTGGTCGCCATCCGAGCAGTCAGCGGCTGCTGCAGGAACGTGTCCACATCGAAATCACGAGATGCCACATCCCCATCTTCAGACGTCACGCGTCATTTGCCTACCGACCTTTGACGTGGTGGTGCCGGCCGCCCCAGGTGTGGGCTTCGAAGTGGGCAGGTCCCAGGGCCTGTTCCATCTCCTGGTAGTCGTGCTCGATGCGCCGACGGAGTTCGGCGGGCCGCACCAGCGAGGTCAGGGGCGTGCCGGAGGGCAGGCTGGACAGCCAGAACCGTACCGGTTCCGGCTCGGTGGCGGGCCATTCGGCCAGCAGCCGGCGCTCAGGCAGTGCCGCGCCCTGTGTGGCCTGGCGGATCTCGCGTCCGGCGATACCGGATGCGCAGGGCGACGAAGCGCGAGTACATGCGCTTGAGGCCGAGGTCAGTGAGCCGCAGCTGAGAGAGTGGTACCGGGAACTCGATCTGCTGCCAGGCGGCATCGAGACGGTCATCGAGGCTGACAGCACCCTCACCGACACGGCCGACCGCATCATGCTCGACACCGGTCTGGCCGGCTTTCCCGCACTGGAGCCCTGACAGCGACGGCACGAGACCCCGGCCGTGGGCCCCGCCGCTGCTTGCCGGGATGGTGTGTCAGATCATGGCGAGCCGGTCCACCAGCAGCTTCACCCTCTGCTCGGTGTCCTCCGGCGGCAGCCGTCCCGCTCGGGTCAGGGTGGCCAGTCCGTGCAGGGCCGCCCAGAACGTCTCGGTGAACAGTCCCGGGTGGACGCCGTCCCCGGCGACCTCGCCGAGGCTTTCCTGCAGGGCGGCGAAGGCGTCCTTCAGCGGCTCCGGGGTGTCCTCCTGCGCGTACGCCAGGCCGCCGTCGAGCTGGAACAGGGCGTCGTAGACCGCC
>NZ_JBHVEE010000059.1:0-57203 GCF_042802415.1 Streptomyces sp. NPDC057486
GACTGGACGATTCAGGTGGAGGTGGTCTGCAAGGCCGGCTACAGCACGTTCGAGGTGGTCGCCGTCGACGCGCCGAAGGACGTCGATGTGCAGACCCTGCTGTGGGGCCCACTGGCCACGTCGATCTCCGAGACGGTCGGCACAGCAGTGGGCGTGGTCCGCGACGACGATTTCGCAATAGGGCTCCGTCCGCTGACCGACCGTACCGAAGGTGCCTGGCCGCAGGAGTACCAGGACATGGGCTGGGAGAGCGAGGTTGACCACGACCCGGACCACGTGAGCGTGGGTTCTCTGGAGGAGTGGAGCGCGGCAGGCGTGACCTCCTGGGGTTCCGTACTGCGCGCCTTCACCTTCGACTACACCAAGGAACGCCACCGCAAGGTACACGGTTATCCGATCCCGGTCGGGCCGCTGCCCGGCCGCGACGGCAAGATCGCCGGTTCCAGGATGGCACTCTTCGGAGCCTCGCCCGAGGCGACGCCGACAATCCTGTCCTACATCGCGGCGGGCGAGAAGCTGCCCTACCCACGGCTGAACGGGCAGTGGCAAAAGGCCTCACAGGCGAGCAGCCAGTCGTGGCTGGTGCTCGGCGACCTGAAGACCGACAATATTCCGGCGGCGGCCCGATTCGCCAAGGCGGCCGGTATGGACCGCATCTACTCACTCACCAGCAACTACGGCCCATGGGAGTCGAGCGGCCACTACGAGTTCGACTCGAGCCTGGGCGGGAGCGACGCCGGGGCCGCGGCAGCCGTGGACATCGCCAAGGCCAACGGTGTGCAGCTCGGCGTACACACCCTGTCGGACTTCATCGGCACCGGAGACGAGCCCTACGACTGGGCCTTGAGCCCGCAAGACCCCTACGTCAAGGCACCCGCCGACAACCGGCTCGTGACGGGGGGCACCGCCTCGCTCACCCGTCCGTTGACGACCGGCGACACCACCGTGTATCTCGACTCCGGCGCGCTGCTTGCTGCGGGAGTGCACCACAGCTACTTGCGCATTGGGGACGAATTCGTCAGCTACGGAGCGGCCGAGCAGGTCGGGAAGGAGTGGAAGCTGACCGGTGTGCAGCGCGCACGATGGGGATCGGTCGCGGTCTCACACGCTGCGGGCGACCGCGCCGCCCGAATCGTGGCCAACAGCTACGGCGGCGCGATCGGTAACCATGCCGTCCTCGGCGAGATCAGCGACAGGCTGACCACCGCGTGGAACAACACCGGCATCACCGGTATGTCGTGGGACGGCCTGGAGTCGGCATCGGAGTCCGGCTGGGGCGCTTACGGCATGGCTCACCTCGTGAACGGGACGTTCCGGCGAATCGATGCCAAGGACCGGTTCATCTCCGAGACCAGCCGGATGACCTCGAACACCTGGGACGCGCTGACCCGGGCCAGCTGGGGCGAGGTCGGCAGCACCTCGATGGAGCAGGTGTTCAAGAACAACAAATACCTCCAGGCGAACTACCTTCCCGGAATGCTCGGCTGGATCAGCCTCAAGGGCTCGGACAGTCTGCTCACCATGGAGTGGAAGCTGGCTCGAGGCGCCGGTCTGAACGCCGGGGCAGGTTTCCAGAGCTCGGTCTCCAGCCTCGTGTCGGGCGGGGAGAACACGACGCGGCTGCTCGATGCCATCCAGCAATGGGAGACGGCCCGCAACCTGGGTGCGTTCACCGCGGAGCAGCGGGTGCGGTTCCGCGACCTGTCGACGAACTGGCACCTGACCGTGGTCGAGCCGCGCAAGCGATGGTCCTTGCAGGAGCTGGACGCTGACGGCAAGCCGGTCGGCAACCCCCAGGCCGTCGTCGTTCCGACCCCGAAGCTCGACGCCGGACCGCTGCCCGCGGCGGCCAAGGGCGCCCTGTACGAAGCGACCGTGAAGACCAACACGCCGGCGACCACGCGATACGCGGTGACCTCGGGGGTTCTGCCCCATGGGCTCGTGCTCAACGCCGACACCGGAGGGATCGTCGGAACCCCGGTCACCCAGGGAACGGCGCGGTTCACGGTCACGGCATACCAGAGCTCCGGCCAGCCGCAGGCCCAGCGCGACTACCAGATCGACGTCGCCAAGTAGCCCGGTCGGGCCGGACGCGCACGGCGGATCATCGGCACGCTGAATGAGACCTGCACGTGGGCGTACGCCGAGGGGCGAACGCCCACGTGTGGGCACACCATCGGCCCCCCATAGCAGGACGTCGAGGCGGTGTTCGCCTTGGCGCGGGCAGCCCTGCAGTTCTGGCCTCCCCCCTCGTGGCCTCCCCCCTCGCGCCTCACAAGCTCTTCGCCCGCGGCCTGGCCGGGGCACCACGAAGGGCTGAATCGGCTTGCCTCGAAAGAGGCGTTCCACGGCCGTCACAGCTCGCTGTCATCCATCCGCTCATCGTCTCAGTGAGATCACGCCGCTCTGAGCGTTGTTCTCGTCGAAGGGAAAGCCGATGCATAGTGATCAGGAACTGACCCGTCGCAAGATGTTACGCGCCATGGCCACGGCCGGCGTTGTCGCCACGGTCGTGCCCATTGCCACCCGGGCCGGTGCGAGCGCCGCGACCTTGAGCCCGATGCCGGGCAACGACTGGGTCGTCCACCCGGTGACCACGCCGTCGACGATCTCCGTCCACGGTCGCTCCGTCACGATGGCCAACGGGATCGTGCGACGCTCCTTCCACACCGCACCCAACTTCACGACCACCTCGTTGAAGAACCTCGGCACGGGCCAGGAGATGCTCGACCACACCGGCGAGGCGGAGGCCACGATCGTCCTGGACGGCACCACCTACGACGTCGGAGGCACGAACGCGTCCGGTGGTTTCGTCTACGCCTCGCACCGGATCGAGGACAGCACGCAGAAGCCGTACGAGTGGACCCCCTACGAAAAGGACGGGGTCACCCTCAAGCCGTACGCCGAGAAGCGGCCGTGGCCCGCCAAGGGCAAGGCGCTCCTGGTCACCTTCCGCCCCCACCCGAGCCTTGCGGCGAAGCTGGACGGCGTCACGGTGACCGCGCGCTATGAGATCTACGACGGCATCGCCACCGTCATGAAGAAGGTCTCGGTGGACAACAGCAGCGCGACACCGGTCGTGATCGACCAGCTCACGGTCGACCGGCTCCACGTGCGCTCGCAGCTGGCGGGGCGGCTCTACCTGGACACCGATTACCACGGCGGCACCGACAACGTGTACCGGAACAACGACAAGGACCGCACCTACACGGCCACCGACCACGGCGACTACACGACATACACCGTCCTCTACAAGGAGGGGCCGGCCTACCGCATCGGGACCGAGGAGCCGTACTGGGGCGGGCACTTCGACGGATTCCGGAGCTTCCAGCTGCTGCACAGCACCGATTACTACGAGGCGCAGCAGATGGAGATCAAGGCGATGTACCGCACGCTTGCGCCTCAGATCACCGAAAACCCGCTCTTCTACCACCTGATTTCGGACAACCCGACCGCCCTGCGGGACTCGGCTGCCGACACCGTCGCCTTAGGCTTCGAGCTGATGATCCAGTCGTTCGGCAGCGGGTTCGACATGCTGAGCACCGATCAGGCCTACCTCGCGCGGAAGAAGGCCGACTTCGACGCCGTGCGCGCTCGCGGCGTCACCCCGGGCGGGTACGTGCTGCTCACCACCGGAACGATCTTCGACTCAGCCGAGAGCAGTTGTGTGGACACCCCATGGGGCACCGTGATGGGCCTGGGCACCAAGGGTTTCGCGGAGTTCGAGCACCGGATCCAGAACACTCTCGACACCACTGGGCTCAGCTGCGTCGAGCTCGACGGGCCATGGCCCATGTTCCGTTGCGATGAGACCAATCATGCCTACGCCGACGGAGGTGCGGACACGGTCTACAAGCAATGGACTTTCAGCAATGACCTCTACAGGACGATGCGCGAGCGCGGCACCTACATCAACGCGCCCGACTGGCACTACTTCAACGGCAGCAACAAGAACGCCATCGGCTACCAGGAGAGCGGCTGGAGCCAACCGCGTCAGCAGCAGCTGTTGCACGGCCGGCAGTACATCTACAACGGCACGTACGAGAAGTGCCCGTCGGCGACCTGGACGTTCATGCCGATCGACGTCTACCACGGCGGCGGCACCGCCGCCGCCTTCAAACCCCTCAAGAAGAACCTGTTCGACTACAGCTGGGGAATCGGCCAGAGCTTCCTGGCCGGCGTCAACCCGGCCTTCCGGGGCACGACGATGGACGACGGCGACCCCGACGTGCGGTCGGTGGTGAAGTACTGGGTGGACGTGTACAAGACCTACCGCGGCCTTGTCACCGCCGACATCGTGCATCTGATCCCGCCCCGGCAAAAGCCCGGGAACCTGGCCCGCGGTACGGGCATCGACGCGTTCATGCACGCACGTTCCGAAGGCAACGAGCGGGCTCTTGTGGCGGTGTTCAACCAGACCGACGAGGAGCGCACCCAGAGCCTGACCGCGCCGCTTTACTACACCGGCATGACCGACCTGGCCCAGGCGCCTCAGCCGGTCCCGGGGTCGTACCTCGACACCAAGATCATCCCTGTCTTCGGCCCGTATCCGGCCGTCGAGCACTACCCGAAGCCGAGCTGGTCGGGCAGCTACCCCAGCGCGACACCCACCGACACCAGCGTCGACGTCTACCGCGAAGGGGAGGGCAGGCCTCGCAACCTCACGATCGACTCCAACGGCAACGTCCAACTCGAGGTGACCCTGCCGCCGATGACCTTCACGTGGTACGTCGTGACCCCCCACAACGTCACACCGGTGTCCCCGCCGGTCAAGCCCGCCGCGCTGCCGTCCTCCGGGTCCAGGTGACCAGCGCACCGTTCGATCGTCCGGACGGCGTGCACCTGCACACCGTCCGGATCGCCGGCGGCTAGCACCTTCAAAGATCAAGTCCGCCGGGACCTGGCCCGCTGTGCCCGCGGGCGGAGCACCTCACGGACCCCCACCAAGGAAAGGATTCCCAATGGAGTTGTCAAGCCTGGCTGGTGACTCGCGGTGAGCGTGTCAGCCCAGTGCGACAGGGCTCGGCGGCACGGTGATCTCGAAGGTTCGGCCGTCGCGTATGAGGGCCCACAGGACGTTCAGGCGGCGGCGCGCGAGGGCGATGACGGCCTGGCCGTGGCCTTTGCCCTCGGCTCTTTTGCGGTTGGAGTACGCCTTTGAGGTGGGGCAGCACCTGGCCGTGACCATCGCGGACATGTAGAAGACGCGCAACAGACGTCGGGAGTAGCGGCGTGATCGGCGCATGTTCCCGCTGATGCGTCCCGAGTCCTTCGGGACCGGGGCCAGGCCGGCGACACCGGCCAGGCGGTCGGAGCTGCCGAAGACGCTCATGTCCCCACCGGTGTGGGCGATGAACTCGGCGCCCAGGACCGGACCGAGGCCGGGCATGCTCAGGATGACCTCGGCGTTTGGGTGATCGCGGAACCGGCCCTCGATCAGGATGTCGGTCTCGGTGATCTCCTCATCGAGGGCCATCACCTCCCTCGCCAGCTTGGCCACCACGACCGCGGCGAGCTTCTCCCCGGCGACGGCGGTGTGCTGGGCCTCAGCGGCCTCGATGGCGGTGGCCGCGACGAGCTGGGAGTTGCGGACCTTGCGGTTCTTCAGCCAGGTCGCGAGGCGGTTCTTGCCGATGCGGCGGAGGGCGGCCGGGGTCTGGTAACCCGTCAGCAGCACGAGGGACGCCTTCGAGGTCTTGTAGTCGAAGGCCCCCTCCAGCGCGGGGAAGTACTCCAGCATCTGGGCCCGCATCCAGTTGATCGCTCGGGTGCGGTCCGCCGCCAGATCGAGGCGGCGCGAGGTCAGAATGCGCAGGCCGACGGCTATGTCGTCGCCGCGGTGCATGGTCTGGAGGTCGCGGCGCATGCGGGCCTGGTCGGCGATGACGAAGGCATCCTTGGCATCTGTCTTCCCGTCGCCCCGGTAGAAGCCGGATGCGTGGTGGACCGTGCGGCCAGGGATGTAGAGGACCTCCTGCCCGTTGTCGGTGAAGGTGACCGTGGGCCTGACCGGCGTTGCCACCCTCACGATCGAGGGCCATGAGCAGGGCGACCCCGAATACCCCAAAGTCGCTCTCGGTGATCCCGTGCTGCACGGCCTCTGACGGGCAGGCCGCTCCGCCGTCGGGGTTCTTGTGGGACGCATGTGATGCCCCGTAAGGTGAACTGCTTTGTGTGGCACGTGAGTTCGAGGTTGTCGACCAGGGGAGAGTCGTGGAGATCAAAAAGGTAGTGATCCGCGAAGAGGAGCGCACGAACCGCAAGCCCGCCGTCATGGAGAAGCGCCCGCCGACCCGCTGACCGGGCGGGAACGTGAGCGTGGGCGGGATGTCGAGGGGACGGGGGAGAGTGGTGTGCGCGTTCAGCTGGTGACCATGCCGTGGCACCCGATCGATCTGCCCTCTCTCCAAGTGGGCTTGCTGCACCAGCTGTTGCGGCAGGTCCGCCCGGACGACGATGTGCGTGAGTTCCACGGCTCGCTGCGCTGGGCGGAGTTCCTCCTCGAGCAGTCCGGAGGGCGGCTGCGCCCCGGTGACTACGAGGCGATCGGCAGCGATTCGATCTTCGACGGCCTCGGTGACTGGGTCTTCTCGGGTGTGCTGTACGAGGACGAGAGCTGGGGCGTCGCCCGGCTGAAGGAGTACGCCACACGTCGCGGCCTCTGCATCGACACCGCCTCCGACATGCGGGTCCACGCGGCCGATTTCATCGCCGAGTGCGCGACGGAAGTGCTCGCCCAGGGACCGGACGTCGTCGGGTTCACCAGCACGTTCATGCAGAACGTGCCCTCGCTCGCGCTGGCCAGGGAGCTCAAGCGCCGCCGTCCAGGGCTCACCGTCGTCTTCGGCGGCAGCAACTGCGACGGCCCGATGGGGCACGCCCTGCACCGCAACCATCCCTTCGTCGACCACGTGGTGCGCGGCGAGGGCGAGTACGCCTTCCCGGCGCTCCTGCGCCACCTGGACGCCGACACGCCACCCGCCGACGTACCGGGCCTGTGCTGGTGGGAAGGGCAGACGGACGGCCGGGTCTCGCGGGCGAACACCGAGTCCCGGCGCACCGTGGCGCCCTCCGACATCCCCGCGCCCGACTACGACCAGTGGCAGGCAGCCCTCGACGCATCCCCCGTCCTCGAATACGTCTACCCGAAGCTGGTGGTCGAGGGGGCACGCGGCTGCTGGTGGGGCGAGAAGCACCACTGCACCTTCTGCGGGCTCAACGGCTCCTCCATGGCGTTCCGCGCCAAGTCGGGCGAGCAGCTGTGGAGCGAGATCGACCACCTCGTACGACGGCACCGCATCCTCGATGTCGTCACCGTCGACAACATCATCGACATGGCGTACTTCAAGGACTTCCTGCCCCTCGCCGCCGAGAGCGGCTGGGACCTGCGGATGCACTACGAGGTCAAGTCCAACCTCAACCGTGAACAGATCGCCCTCCTCGGGCGGGCCGGAGCCGTGCTCATCCAGCCCGGCATCGAAAGCCTGAGCAACCGGGTCCTCGACCTCATGGACAAGGGCGTCAGCGGCGCCCGCAACGTCCGCACACTCCGTGAGTGCGAGAACCACGCGCTGACCGTCACCTGGAACTACCTGTACGGCTTCCCGGGCGAGACCGTCCAGGACTACGCCCCGGTCGTCGACCAGCTGCCCGCGCTCGTCCACCTGCAGCCCCCGGGCGGCGCCCACCGCATCCAACTGGAGCGGTTCAGCCCGAACTTCGCGGACCCGGGGTTCGGCTTCGGTAAGCGGCGCCCAGCCGAGATGTACCACCATGTCTACGAGCTGCCCGAGTCCGAACTCGCCGACCTCGTCTACCTGTTCGCAACGGACGACGCGGGCATCGGCGGAGAGACCGAGAGCCGGCTCAAGCGGGCTGTCGCGGCATGGCGCGACGGACATCACGGATCGAGCTTGGTGATGGAGGAAGCGGAGCCGGAGGACGGCGTGGACGTACTGCTCGTACACGACCGGCGCCACGGCTGGCCCCGCCGCACCCACCGGCTGACCGGCTGGCAGGCGCAAGCGCTGCGCCGCCTCGAGGACGGGCGGACGGAGCCCGCGCTGCACCGGCTGCTGACCGGCGACGGACACGACATCCCGGCCGAGGAGCTGTGCGGGTGGATCCAGCAGGCTCAGGCGACGGGGCTGGTGTTCCGCGACGGGCGGACGTACGTGTCCCTGCCTACATGGGACGTACCGGACCGCATCGACCCCGACCCGGCTCCGCATTCCACGGACCGTCAGGAGGTGGCCGGATGACCGGGCTTCCCGCGACCGTCCCCCACCGTGTGGTCGGCCGACAGGTCCTCGTGGACGTGCCGCTGTGGCTGGGCGGGGCGGGGCGCGAGACGGCGGTGGCGGTCCAGTTCCTGCGCGAGTGCCAGAGCCAACGGTTCCGTACGCACTGGGAGATCGCCTACGAAGACCGGGCGCGAGGCGACGACCCGCTTGACGGGCATGACGCCCCGTACGTACGGATGCTGCACCACCTCCCACCACCCGTTGAACGGGCTGGCGAACCAGTTGAGTTGATGGCCTGGCGCACCTCGTACGCCGCCTTCCCCGCCGGCATGCTCTACCACCGCCGCGGCCCGGACTTCATCACCGTCATGGACCGCAGAGAGCGGCCCGCCTCGGCGAGGTTCACCCTCGACCACCCGGATCTGCTCGCCACCTTCGCCACGGTCCAGGAGCCCACGGCGCTCGGTGAACTCGACGCCGTGCAGCGGGAGGCCGTCGACTTGCTCGCGGCCGAGCGGCTCGCTCTCGTCGCCGACGGTTGGGCGGTGGCCCTGCCGCCGCGGCTGCACCGCTGGCCCGTTCCCTGCACGGGCATCTGAGGGTTGGGCGCGTCACGGGCCGACGGGACGGTCCCCCTGCGTCGCCACCGTCCCTTCGTGCTGCTGTGCGGCGAGCAGGGCGCCAGCTCCGTCGGGCGGCAGATCACCGCTCTCGCACTGCCCCTGCTGGCCGTGACCGAGCTCGACGCGGGGCCGTTCGCGGCGGCCGCGCTGCTGGCGCTGACCTATCTGCCCGGCGCCGTGCTGAGCCCGCTGGCCGGAGCGATCGTCGACCGGATCAGGCTGCGCCGCCTCCTCGTGTGGGTGACCACCCTGCAGACCCTGATCGTCGGCTCGATCCCATTGGCCGGCGCGGTGGGGCATGTCACCCTGTTGCACCTGTACGTGGTCGCAGGCGTCTCGGGCACCCTGACCTTCACGCTCTCCGTCGCGCTCCAGGCAGCGCTGCCGCGCGTCGTCGGACCGGAGCGGCTCCTCGCCGCCAACTCGGCCCTGACCGCGGCCCGTACGAGCGGACAGGTCGGCGGGCCCGCGCTCGGCGGTGTCATGGTCGGGCTCCTCGGAGTCGACACGGCGCTCCTCGCGGGCAGTGCGGCCTACGCGATCGAGGCGCTCTTTCTGTTCGCGCTGCCCGCCGCGCTGGACGCGCTGACAGGCTCGCGGGAGACCGCCCGCGCGAAGTCCCTGGCCGGCTCGCTGCGTACGGGACTCGCGGTGGTGCGCGCCGAGCGCCGGCTGCGCCGCATGGTCCTGGCGGGTGCTGGACTCAACCTCGGCAGCGGTGCGGCGGCCGCCCTCTACGTCTTCTACGCGACCCACGATCTTGCCCTGCCCGCCTGGCAGTTGGGCACTACGTACGCGGCCTACAGCGCGGCCACTCTGGCGGGTGCCCTGCTCGCCGGACGCTTCGCCAGGACCTCGGGGCTGTGGCGGGCCACGCAGATCTTCGGACTCGCGGCAGGCGCTGCCGTGTTCCTGATCCCAGCCGCGTCGCTGGGCCTCGCCTTCCCCGTGCTGTTCGCGTACCAGGTCTGCTACGGCCTCTCCGGCACCGTATGGATGATCTCCATGACGACAACGCAGCAACTGGTCACCCCTGACGGCATGCAGGGCCGCGTCGCGGGACTCGTGCAGGCGGTGCTGCTCACGACGGTGCCGGTCGGAGCCCTTGCGGGGGGCGCGCTGGCCGCCTGGCTCGGCAACGTACCCATGCTCATGGGCGCGGCGGCGGTGACCCTGCTCTCCGCGGCGACCCTTTGGGCACCCACGGGAGCGGGCGTCACGGTGCCGGAGCGGGCCCTGGATGCGGCGGCGGAGAGCCGCCGCTAGTCACTCACGACGGCCTCCCGCCTAACCGCGGGCTTTCATGACGGTTGTTCGATCAATCTCTTGTCCGGTTGCTTCCACTGCCTGTGATTTGGGCTGTTGCATCTCGGCCCGGTCGTCATGTTGGCCACGGTGCTTTCACCTGTTGGGTGACGCATCCATCCGGCGTGTCGCAGCTGACAGGCTGTGTTCATGGACATGGAGGCGCTCAGCGCAGATGACTACGAGTCGGTGCACCGGGCAAGCCGAGGATTGGCGGCGCGGTACGGGATAGTGACGCTCAACGCCATGATGGAGGCGTGGGAGGCGTCGGTGGAGGATACCGAAGAGGGGTTCGACGCCGAACTCATCTGGGAGTACGCGGACAGGCTTCGCTGCCGTCGCTGCCGTCGCTGCCGTCGCTGCCGTCGCTGCCGTCGCTGGCTCGCGGAGGCGTGGCCCGTGTTCACCGACAGGATTCGGTCCGCGCGGCAAGCGGAGCTCGACGCCCTGGATGCCCGCTTCCAACGGGCTACCGTGCCCCTGAACGGCCAGGCAGACGACGCGCGATGGCACTCCCGGCGACCGCGGCTGATCGAAGGCAAACCTTTGCTGGAACTGCCTCGATCCTGGGTCCTGTGACACGTCTGAGCTGATGTTCAGCCGTAGGTCAGACCTACCGGAGAACGCCTCTGAACTGGGAAAATAGGGTATGTCTAGGGTCCTGCCCACCCCAAAGAGAGGCGCTCTCCAGGTGAGGAAGCGTAGCGGGACGTACCCGCGTGTCCGTATCGAGAGCGGCGGTCACGGGGTGGTCTCCCATGCCGGTGCTGTGCTGTTGGTCGAGACCGTCCGCAAGAGTGGACTCGATACCGCGATATCGGCGGCGCTCGCGCCCTGGCGACGCCCTCGGGCGGTGCACGATCCGGGCAAGATCCTGTTGGATATGGCGCCCGCAGTCGCGCTGGGCGGAGACTGTCTGTCCGATGTCGGCATGCTGCGGGCCGAGCCTGCCGTGTTCGGGCCGGTGACCTCCGACCCGACCGTCTCTCGTCTGGTCGGCACCCTCGCCGCAGCCGGGCCGAAGGCCCTGGACGCGATCCGCACCGCCCGTGCCGATGTCCGCGAGTATGTAGGGAAGCTGGCCCGGAACCAGGCGCCGGACAAGGACCGCCAAGTGATCGTGGACCTGGACGGAGTACTAGGCGGGCTGCGGGGCGGGCGTCGCCGGAGCGGTCGCGATCTTGCGGGTCTCGCGCATTATCAGCAGGCCGTTGACCACCATCAGTGTCGCGGTCAGGCCGTGGATGCCGAGCGCGGTGGCCACGGAGCCGTGGTGGGCCAGCACGGTGGTCATGTCGCCGTACGCGGCGAGGGCCTCCACCAGCAGCACCCAGCCCAGCGCCCGGCGGTGGCCCGTCACCAGCAGGATGCCCAGGACCAGGGCCAGGACGACGTCGCGGATTCCCTTGATGATCAGGAAGCCGTCGCCGTCGCCGGTCGGCCAGCTCGGCAGGCCGAAGCCCGGCGCTGTCGTCTCCGGGCTCAGGATGAACTCCGTCCCGAACCAGAGGATGAAGAGGATGAAGGCGGCGGCCAGGACGGTGTTGATCTTCTTCAGCGACATGGTTCTTCTCCTTGCGAGTCTTCGTCGGCTTGGTGAGCTTCGTGGAGCTTGTTGAGTCGTGTGGGGCCTGATCAGGCCGCGCGGACGCGGCTGATCGAGGGGCGTAGCTTGTCGGGATCGCAGTGGTGGGGTCTGAGCGGCAGCTGCATTCCCGAATGTCGGGATTTCGGTGGCACCTGCCGCCCGGGGGTGGGGGTTGTGCGCCACCGGTGCGGCGTCGGCCCGCGGGGTCAGAAATCCGAAGCCCTGTCGGGCTCACCCCGACGGGGCGAAAGCTGTCGACATACAGGGGCAAACCAGTGCATGTCGGGGCGGCTGTGGGCTCAGGTGAGGGCGGTGACGAGCAGGGTGAAGGCGGCGATGATGATGGCGACGCGGACGTAGTGGTAGCGGTCCCAGCGGTTCATCTGCTCCTTCCAGTCGGCGGGCCGGTTGTCGGGGGTCCACGTCTTGCCCCGGTTGTTGATCGGGACGAGCAGCAGGATCGACATGATCACGCTGACGATCAGCAGTGCGCCGGCGGTGATGACGAGGCCGGTGCCGTGGTGGTGCCATCCCGCGACAGCCCAGACCGCGACGAGGACGAGTGAGCCGATATACCAGAACGGCATCACGGCGCCGAGCATCCGGCCCCCGTGGGAGTGGGCCTGCTGGTTACTGTCCTCCGGGAGGGCGTTGAAGATCGGGTTCATGACGAAGGCGACGGAGAACTCCACCCCCACCATCAGGCCGACGACCACGGTGGTGATGACCTCGAGTGCGCTGAGCATGTTGCCCCTCCCAGGATCTAGCGCTGCTATCCGATGCGAGCAACGCTAGTACTACTGCCGCTTGCTTGTCTAGCGGTGCTAGGATTTGAGTTATGTCAGTACAGGAACGCAAGGCACGCGAACGGGCGGTCCGCGAGCGCCTCATCGTGGCGACGGCCCGCGAACTCGCCGAGCAGCAGGGCTGGGACGCGGTCACCACCCGTCGGCTCGCCGAGCGCATCGAATACAGCCAGCCCGTCCTCTACAGCCACTTCCGGGGCAAGCGCGAGATCATCGGCGCCGTCGCCCTCGAAGGCGCCGCCGAGATGGCCGTGGCGGTGCGGGCCGCGACGTCCGCCGCGAACAGCCCGCGCGAGCGGGTCGCCGCCCTCGCCCGCACCTACCTCGACTTCGCCGCACGCAACCCGGCGGTCTACGACGCCCTGTTCCAGCTCGACGGCGGCCTGGCGTACGCGCAGGAGGACACCCCGGAGCCGCTGAAGGACGCCTTCGCCGCCCTGCTGGAAAGCCTCGGCGAGGTCGCCGGGGACGGCGTCCACCCGGGACTGTTCACCGAGGTGTTCTGGGCGTCCCTGCACGGACTGGCCACCCTGACCCGGGCGGGACGGCTGCCGCCGGAGGACGCCGCGCAGAGGGTGGAACTGCTGGTGGACCGGCTCGCCGTGCTCTGACACACCATCCCGGCGGGCACGCGGCCGGGGCCCTCGGGCCCCCGCCGATGCCCGCCTACAGCAACGCTTCGGGTCACTCGCGTCCGCACGGCGCAGCCACAGATCGCTGGACCCCGCACCCCAGCTCGCGCTCGGCAAACTGAGAGACAAAGAAGCCCAGCTGATCCAGGCACTGACCAGATTCTTCAGCGATCACCACGCCTTCCTTGCCCGCGCCATGCTTCAGAGGATCGATGCCGCCACAGCCACGATCAACGAGCTCACCGCGGAGGTAGACCGTCGGCTCCAGCCGTACCAGCGGCAGGTGGAGCTGTTGGTTACAATCCCTGGCCTCAGCGTGACGGCCGCTCAGATCGTGATAGCGGAGATCGGCGTCGACATGCAGCGGTTCCCCACAGCAGGCCATCTCGCCTCGTGGGCGGGAGTCTGCCCGGGCAACCACGAGTCCGCCGGCAAGGTCACCAGCGGCCGCACCCGCCACGGCGATGCCTGGCTCAAAGGAGTCCTTGGCATCGCCGCCGCGGCAGCCGCCCGCTCGAAGAGCACCTACCTCTCCGCGTAATTCCGGCGGCTCGTCGGTCATCGAGGCAAGAAGCGGGCCCTCGTCGCCGTCGAACACTCGATCCTCGTGTCCATATGGCACATCCTCACCCGGGACATCCCTTACCAAGACCTCGGAGCCGACCACTTCATCAACCGGATCCACAAGTCTCGGCAGACCCGTCGACTCGTCGGCCAGCTCACGCAGCTGGGCTACAACGTGTCCATCCAGCCCCACCAGAGCGCGTGACCTGGGCAGTCTCGGCATTTTCAGAGCAGATCGAGGCTAAGTGTGAGCCGCGGCCGTGGTGGCCCGGACGGGCAGATCGCCGTCGCGCAGACGCCGCCCGCAGCGGCCGTTGTCCACCGCCACGAGCTCGGCGAGGATCGACAGGGCGCTCTCGGCGAGCGACGCTCCGCCGAGGTCGAGGCCCGCCGGGCCGGTCAGCCGGTCCAGTCCGGGCGCGTCGGCCAGGCGCCGTAGGCGTTGCGCGTGGGTGGCCCGGCTGCCGAGCGCGGCGACGTACCCGGCGGGGCCTGCCAAAGCGGCGCGAAGAGCGCGGTCGTCGATGCGCGGGTCATGGCTGAGTGTGACGACCGCGTCGCGTACGCCGAGCGGATGGCGGGCGATCCACTCGTCCGGCCAGGCACGGACGACGTCGGCGTTGCCGGGGAAGGCCCCGGAGGCGACATGGCCGGGCCGCGGGTCCAGGACGACGACCGTGCGGTGCAAGGTCCCGGCCAGGGTGGCCAGGGCTGCGGCGAGATCTGTTGCGCCGACCAGCAGCAGCCGCGGCCGACCCGTCAGTTCCTCGGTGAACGCGGGTCCCACGTCGGTCAGTTGGCCGACAGTGGATGCTGTTGACCAGCGGTGAGGCAGCCTCAGCCCGACCCGCACAGTGAGCGGACGGTCGTCGGTCAGCGCCGTGGTGATGGCGGAGTGCACAGGCTCGGGTGGCGCGGGCGTGATGAGGACGCGCAGTTCGCCGGCGCAGGCGGGAGCGTCCTCCCAGGGCAGCAGGTCGTCCCCGGGCGACACCGCGGTCACATGGGGCGCGGCTCCTGCCAGGACGGCGCGGGCTGCGTCCAGGACGATTCCCTCGATGCAGCCGCCCGACAGTGAGCCGCGCCACGTACCGTCCGCGGCGACGGCCATGGTGGCGCCGAGCGGTCGTGATCCGGGACCGTCACGGCCCACCAGTCGGGCCAGCGTGACGGGCCGGCCCGCCCGACGGTGGGTGTCGACGAAGGGCCACACTTCGCGCAGCATGCATACCTCCTGTTCCAGTGCCGGGCCGGGGGCTGCGACGGCAGCGGTCCCAGCACCCCTTCTCGCGGACGGTTCACGACGTTGGCTGTTCCTCGATCACGCGGTCCGGACGGATGGGGAGGGTCCGCTGGCGGCGGCCGGTGGCGTGCCAGACGGCGTTCGCGATCGCGGCCGCCGTGCCGACGGTGCCGATTTCGCCGACGCCCTTGAGACCTGACGGGTCGCCGGGTTCGTAGTCGGGTACGAAGTCGGCTTCGATGTCGGGTATGTCGGCGTGCGCGGCGATGTGGTAGCCGGCGAGGTCAGTGGTGATGTGCCGTCCCGTCGCCGGATCGCGGGCGCCTTCTTCGTGCAGGGCTGTCGACAGCCCCATGACCATGGCCCCGACCAGTTGACTGCGCGCGAGGAGCGGGTTGATGACGCGGCCCACGGCGAACATGCCTAGAAGCCGCCGCACGCGTACCTCGCCGGTGGCCGGATCGACGGTCACCTGGCAGAACACGGCGCTGTAGGAGTGCCGTTCCATGGGTGGAAGCGCACCGAGCGACTCGGTGGTGTCGCACGAGACGGTCAGTGGCAGCGTGGCGTCGCCCAGCTGGGAGCGCAGCTTCGCCGCGGCCTCGGTGATCGCCCAGGACCAGGACGTCGTCCCGCGGGATCCGCTGGCGTTCCAGGTGGGGCCGAGATCGCTGTCCGCGATCAGGAGCCGTATTTGTTCGGGATCCACGCGGAGCGCCTGCGCCGCCACCGCGGTCAGTGCGGTGCGTGCGCCAGTGCCGATGTCGCTGGCACCGATGGCCACGGTGAAGGCGCCGTCGGTCTCGGCGGTGATCGATGCCGTTGCGGGCAGGGCCCCCGCGCTGAAGGACGTGGCCGCCATCCCGGTGCCGATCAGCAGGCATCCCTCCGTCCGCGTCCGCGGCCGGTGGTCGCGTGTGGCCCAGCCGAACCGGCGGGCGCCCTCGTGCAGACATGCGACGAGGTTGCGGCGGCTGAAGGGCAGTCCGGACACCGGGCCGACGGTGGGCTCGTTGCGCAGCCGAAGCTCGAGCGGATCCATGTCAAGCCGCTCCGCCAGCTCGTCCACGGCGGATTCGAGCGCGAACGATCCGGGTGCCGTGCCTGGCCCGCGTACCGAGTACGGCGGCAGGATGTCGATGGGGACCGCGGTGCGTCGGGTACGGATCGCCGTTGCCGCATAGAGCGTGTTGGTGAGCTCCGTGCAGTTCTCGAGGTAGTCCGCGAGCTTCGAGACCTCGAAGGCCGACTCGTGGTCGATCGCCCGCAGACTGCCGTCGGTGTCGGCCCCCATCCGGACCCGCTGGTCGGTCGCCGGCCGCATCGATACCGTCAGGAACACCTGATTCCGGCTCAGGGTGACGCGCACGGGACGGCCGAACACCGTGGTGGCCATCACCGCCAGAACCAGTTGAGGGCCGCACCCGCCCGACTTGGACCCGAAGCCGCCACCGACGTGCTGAGAGCGGACTCGTACCTGTTTGGGGTCGAGGGAGAACAACGTGGCCACCGTCATGGCGACCAGGAAGGGTCCCTGATTGGAGTCGATGATCTGCAGCCGCCCGTCCTCCCACCAGGCGGTCGCGGAGTGGGGCTCCATGGCGGCGCCATGCTGCTCGGGCGTGACATAGCGCTCGTCGACGACCACAGCGCTCGCGGCCAGCTCCGCCTCCACGTCACCGACGGTGGCGTCCTCTCCGAAGAACGACGTCGCCGGCCGCGCGGACGGGTGCTCAAGTGAGAATTCGGCGTCGTACGGTTCCTCGTCGTAGGTGACCCGCAGCGCCGCGGCCGCTGACCGGGCCTGCTCCATCGTCTCCGCCACCACCAGTGCGACCGGCCGGCCGGCGTGGGGGACCTCGTCGTTCTGCAGCAGGTGTATGCCCCCGTCGGGGCCGAAGAAGGATCCTGCCTCCAGGTTGAGCCGGGGAGCGTTGTGGTGATCGATCACACCGAGTACGCCGGGCATGGCGTGCACGGCGGAGGCGTCGACGGCGCGGATGCGTCCGCGGGACACTGTGGAGGTGACGACCCAGCCGTAGGCCAGGTCGGTCATCGGTTCGTCCGCCGCGTAGCGCACGCTGCCGGTGACCTTGCCCGGTCCCTCGATACGGGGACGGGCCACCCCCATCGCGCCCGGGTGCGCCACGCCGTTCCACGGGGCGGTGCTCGGCCTGGCGGCCGGGTGCACGGCGGTTGTCGGGGCTGCGCTGGTCGAGGACGTGTTCATGTGCTGATCTCCTTCACGGCGACGGCGGGCGACGGGATCGGTGCGTCACTCGGCCCTGCGGGCGAGGTCGGTCAGGACGGCCTCGATGAGGTTGCGGGCCAGGCCGACCTTGTACGCGTTGTCGCGCAACGGCCGCGCGGCGGACAACTCCGCGTCGGCGGCGGCCCGGAAGCTGTCGGCCGTGGCGGGGGCGCCCCGCAGGGCGGACTCGGCGGCGTGGGCGCGCCAGGGCCGGGAGGCGAGGCCGCCGAGCGCGATCCGGGCCCCCTTGACGATGCCCTGGTCGACGTCCAGCGCGGCGGCGACGGAGACGTTCCCGAAGGCGTAGGACGCGCGCTCGCGGACCTTGCGATAGCGCGAACGAGGGGACGCCGCGGCGGCCGGCAGGGTGACCGCGGTGATCAGGGCGCCCGGGGGAAGCGCCGTCTCCCGGTGCGGACTCTCGCCGACCGGCAGGTAGAACTCGGACAGCGGGATCTCGTGGGAACCGTCCCGGGTTTCGTAGCGCACGACCGCGTCGAACGCGGCCAAGGCCACGGTCATGTCCGAGGGATGGGTGGCCACGCAGTGGTCGGTCCAGTCGAGGATCGCGTGGTTGTGGTGCTTTCCGGCGATCGCGGAACACCCGCTGCCGGGGCTGCGCTTGTTGCACGGCTGCGAGGCGTCGGCGAAGTAGCCGCACCGGGTTCGTTGCAGCAGGTTGCCGCCCACCGTGGCCATGTTGCGCAGTTGCCCGGACGCGCCCGCCAGCACGGCCTGGCTGAGCGCCGGATACCGTCGGCGCACCTCGGGATGGGCCGCCAGGTCGCTGTTGGTAGTTGTCGCGCCGATGACGAGTGAGCCGTCGGGCGCGTCGTCGATGCCGTCCAGCGGCAGCCGACGGACGTCCACCAGCCGGGTCGGCGTCTCGATTCCGTCCTTCATCAGGTCGACGAGGTTCGTTCCGCCGCCGAGGAACCGGGCGCCGTCCTCGTCGGCGACCAGAGCGAGGGCGTCTCGGACCCGGCTCGGCCGCTGGTAGCTGAACTCCTTCATCTCGCCACCTCCTCGCGGGCCGCCGTCTCGAGCACGGCCCGCACGATCGACGGGTACGCGCCGCAGCGGCACAGGTTGCCGCTCAGGCGTTCGCGCACCTCCTCGGCGTCCAACTCGCCCGCCGGCGCATCGGGTGAGACATCGGCGGTGACCGCGCTGGGCCAGCCCGCCGCGTGTTCGGCCAGCATGCCGACCGCGGAACAGAGCTGCCCGGGCGTGCAGTAGCCGCACTGAAGGCCGTCGAGTTGCACGAACGACTGCTGCAACGGTCGCAGTTCACCCTCGTGCGCCAGACCCTCGACCGTTGTGACGTCCGAGCCGTCGACGGCGACGGCCAGCGTCAGGCACGACACCACACGCCGGCCGTCCAGCAACACCGTGCAGGCGCCGCACTGCCCACGGTCGCAGCCCTTTTTCGGCCCTGTGTGGCCGGTGTCCTCACGCAGCGCGTCGAGCAATGTCCGGCGATTGTCGACGTCCAGGCGGTGAGTCTTGCCGTTGACGTGAAGTCGTATCTTGCTGCGGGTACTTTCCGCCATTCCGCTTGCCCTTCCTCAATACAGCCAACCGTCGATCGGCAAGCCCCAGAGCCTTCAGTTATTCAAGCAGCCTCTCCGCGAATTGATTTGCCCGATAGTGGCGAGCCCTTGCCTGATCCTCTCGATGATTTCGCGTCAGCCGGAGCCGGAACGGATGGCTGGACCGTTTCGCGGCGGCGGTGTTCAATCGGTCCATGCCGCTTGACGAACTCCGCACTCTGCTGGCGCGTCACGCCAGACCCGACGGAACGACCGCCATCGAGAACGTGAGGATCGGCCGGGAGGAGTCGGACGAACACCACGCCTCCATGAGTGGAACGGTCATGGCACTGATCGGCCAAGGCGCCAAGCGTCTCGCGCTGGGCGACCGCGTGTACGAGTACGGCCCCGGGCAGTACCTGGTCGCATCCGTCGACGTGCCCGTCACCGGCCGCTTCCTCGCTGTCACCCCGGAGCAGCCGGCGCTGGGACTGGGCCTGCTCCTGCATCCGTCGGACGTCGCCGAGATGATGCTGCAGACGGCGCCCGGCACCTTTCCGCCGCACGGCACGGCACCCCCCGCCATCGCCGTCAGTGACGCCTCCAACGAGTTCCTGGACGCCGTCGTGCGACTGGTGCGCCTGCTCGACCGGCCACGGGACAGGGACATGCTCGCCCCCCTCGTCAAACGCGAGATCCTGTGGCGCCTGATCACCGGCGAGCAGGGCGCGACGGTCCGTCACATAGGTCTTGCCGACAGCAAGCTCTCCCATATCGCCAGAGCCGTGCACTGGATTCGCGAGAATTACCGGAAACCGTTTCGGGTGGAAGACGTGGCAGAGCTTGTCGGAATGAGCGCGTCCTCCTTCTACCGGAACTTCCAGGCCGTCACCCGGATGAGCCCCATCCAGTTCCAGAAGAACATCAGACTCCATCAGGCCCGGCTCCTGCTGACGGAACACCCGAAAGACATCGCGTACGTCGGATACCGCGTGGGGTACGACAGCCCGTCCCAGTTCAGCCGGGAATATCGACGCCTTTTCGGTGCGCCACCCAGTCAGGACGCTGTTCGATTCGCTATGGGCGCGGCCGGCGGCGCGGGCTGACAGGCCGGAACGCGCGGCCTGCGCGCGGAGTAAACGAGGGCGGGAGGCAGGTTGCGGTACACCGTCCCGCTCGCGACCACTTCTTCGAACGCCCGGCGCAACTGGGCGAGCCTGCGGCGGCTCGGCGGGGCCCAGTGGGCGAACGTGTAGGTGAACTGCGTGTACACCCCGGTCTCGGACAGCACCGACGCGATGGCCGGTACGAGGGACTGGCCTTGCGGACCGGTGAACGCCGACCAGGGGAGGCTGCTCACCACAACGTCTGCCGCGCCAAGGCCCCGGTCGGCGAGGATCCGGGGCAGTTCCCAGGCGGACTCGGCGACCGTCTCGGCGCCGGGAAACCGCTCAACCAGATGCGCGGCGAGCCGTTCGTTCAGTTCGACCGCGATGTGGCGTCCGCGGCCTGCCAGTTTGTGTTGGATCGCCGCGGTGGCGGGTCCGGTGCCCGGACCGAGTTCCACCACCACGGGCTCGCCGCGCTCCGGCACGGCGGCGACAAGCCGCTCGACCAGCCGGGACGAACTCGGTATCAGGGAGGCTGTGCGGAGCGGACTGCGCAGGAACTCGCGGGCGAGAACCACTGTTTCACTCATGCTGTGATCCTTGGGGTGTGGTGGGATCCGCGGCCGGCCGGACGATTATCCGCTCCGCGGGAGAATCGGCAATTCGATTCAACCGCTGCGACCTGCGGAAACCATAGAATGATCCTCGCCACCCCTTGCACGATGCTCTATGGGGGTCCAGTCCGGATCAGGGAAGGACACCCGCGGGAGTACGCACGGCCTGACGCAGCCGGGCGGCGTCCCGGCTGGGGGGCGCGCCGAACTGGCGGCGGTATTCGCGGCTGAATTGCGACGGGTTGTCATAGCCGACGCGGTGGCCGACTCCGGTGACATCGCCCGGGTGGGTGGCGAGCAGTAGCCGGGCCTCCTGCAGCCGGATCTGCTTCTGGAACTGAATGGGGCTCATCGCGGTCACCGCCTGGAAGTTGCGGTAGAAGGCGGAGACGCTCATTCCGGACATCCGTGCCACGTCCTCGACCCGGAAGGGTTCCGCGTAGTGCTCGCGGACCCAGCGCACGGCCCGGGAGACGTGGCTGAGGCTGCTGTCGGCCAGGCCGAGTTGGCGGACTGTCGCGCCCTGGTCGCCGGTGATCAGGCGCCACAGGATCTCGCGTGTGACCAGCGGGGCCAGTACGGCCCGGTCGCGGGGCTCGTCGAGCAGGCGCAGCAGCCGGACCACCGCGTCGAGCAGCGCGGCCGGAGCATCGCTGACGACGATCCCCGACGGCGCTCCTCCGCCGGTGCGGGGGACGTCTCCGGGCCCGGCCTGCAACAGCAACTCGGCGACAGCCGACGGTTCCAGCACGAGTCCGAACCCCAGCGCCGGCTGCCCGGGGTCGGCCCGGGTGAACTGCCCGCTGACGGGCAGGTCGACGGATGCGACCAGGTACTGCCCGGCGCCGTACTCGTACACGCGGTCGCCCAGGGCGAGTCGCTTGGAGCCCTGGGCGATGACCGCCAGCACCGTGCCGGACATCGAGGGCGCCGGCGGATCCGACCGGTCGACCTTCGAGATCAGGACGCCGTCGATGGCAGTGGTCCAGTCGGGCCGGGCATGCCGGGTCAGCAGGCTGTGGAGCTCTTCGAGGTGCATGCGTCCATTGCAGCACCATTCCGCACCGCGGCTCCCATGACCACGAGGATCGTGCAAGTACGAGCGAGCATCGTTCTAACGTTTCCGCAGGTCAACTCGGTTGAATGGAATCACCTCACTCCACTGCCGAGAAGAAGGCACTCAATGATCGCCAACTACGGCTTCAACGCCACCCTGACCGCCAAGCCCGGCATGGGCGACCGACTGGTCGACCTGCTGTCGACCGGTCTGGACGAGGGCAGCCCCGGCGCGAGCGAACACTGCGTCGTCTACCTCGTCTCCCGTTCTGCGTCCGACCCCGACGTCGTCCACGTCACCGAGGGCTGGACCAGCGAGGAGGACCACCACCGGATCTTCGCGGGCGAGGCCGCCCAAGCCATCGTGGCGCAGATCGACGGACTGCTGGCCAAGGAGTCCGAATACACCGACTACGTGCCGGTCCGCGGCAAGGCCGCTTTCTGACCCGCCGATCGCCCCACGCCCAGGCCCCCGGCCTTCCCCGACCTCCGGCACCACCCCCTGAAAGGCGGCGACCATGACCACGGCACGACCCGACCTGGACCCCGAACTGCATGAACTGCTGGCCGACATGCCCCTCATGCCCCAGCTCACCCCGGAAGTCCTCGCGCACCTACGCCAGCTCCCCTCGACGCCCGTCGACTCCCTCCTCGCACACCGGTCAGTCGACCGGCGCGAGATCACCGTGCCCGCCAAGGACGGGGCCCCGATCCCCCTGTCGGTCTTCAGCCCCGCGAACAACGATCGCACCACCGCCGCACCCTGCATCTACTGGATGCACGGCGGCGGCATGGTCATCGGCGACCGCTTCTCGCAGATCGACATCCCGCTGGAGTGGCTTGACGAGTTCGGTGCGGTCGTGGTCTCCGTGGACTACCGGCTCGCACCGGAGGCCACCGGCACCGCCCTGGTCGACGACTGCTATCAGGGACTGCTCTGGGTCGCCGACCACTCCGCCGAACTGGGCATCGATCCCGCCCGGATCGTCGTCGCGGGCGCCAGCGCGGGCGGCGGCCTCGCTGCCGGCGTCACCCTGCTGGCCCGCGACCTCGGCACCCCGGCGATCGCCGCGCAGGTGCTGATCGGCCCCATGCTCGACCACCGCAACACCAGCGCCTCCAGCCGCCAGTACTCGGACGGGCCCGGCGTCTGGACCCGTGAGATGAACGAGTTCGGGTGGCGCTGCGTCCTCGGCGACCTCACCGATGACCAGGTACCCGCCTATGTATCACCCGCGCTGGCCGACGACCTCTCGGGCCTGCCGACCGCCTACATCGACACCGGCTCCGCCGAGGTTTTCCGCGACGAGGACACCGACTACGCCATCCGCATCTGGGCGGCCGGCGGTCAGGCCGAACTCCATGTCTGGGCAGGCGGCTTCCACGGGTTCGACGCCCTGTACCCCCAGGCCCACATCTCGGCCACGGCCCGCCGGGCACGCACAGACTGGCTCGCCCGAGTCCTGCCCCCGAACCCCGCCGCATAGCGCAGCCCACGCAGTCACACATAACCCACGCACGACCGCTCCCCAGGAGGAACACCATGAAGGTCGCCATCGTCACGGGCGCCAGCTCCGGCATCGGACGAAGCGCAGCGATCCAGATCGCCAAGCGCGGAACCGGAGTCATCCTGACCTACGGCAACAACCCGCAAGGAGGGCAGGAGACGGCCGCCGCCATCGAGAAGGAGGGCGGCACGGCCGTCGCACTGCCGCTGGATGTCGGCGAGACCGCCACCTTGGCGGCCTTCCGCGACACGGTGGCCGACGTGCTGCGCGACACCTGGCAGCGCGACACCTTCGACTACCTGGTCAACAACGCAGGTTTCGCGCAGACATCGTTGATCGAGGACACGACCGAGGAGGCGTTCGACAGCCTCATGCGGGTCCTGCTCAAGGGACCGTACTTCCTGACGCAGAGGCTGCTGCCCCTGCTGGCGGACGGCGGGGCCATCGTCAACACGAGCAGCAACGCGGCGGCGACGGCCGGCCTGGAGCCCGGCTATGCGGCATACGCGTCGATGAAGGGCGGCCTGGTCGTGCTGACGCGGTACATGGCCAAGGAATTCAGCACGCGGGGCATCCGCGTCAACGCGGTCTCGCCGGGATCGACCCGCACCCGGATCGCCGACGATGCCTTCACCCGGTTCCCTGAGGTTGTTCCGGCCCTCGCCGCGAGGACCGCACTCGGCCGGGTCGGTGAACCCGACGACATCGGCGTCATGATCGCCTCACTGGTCTCCGACGAGAGCCGCTGGGTCACCGCTCAGAACATCGAGGTATCGGGCGGCTACAACCTCTAGCCAAAAGAGGATCACTCACAAACGTGCTGCAGGGCGTGCGGCTGTCGGTGCCCGGCGGTGCGCCGTCGATCTGCCTGCGGAGACGGAGCAGGAGGGTGACGCAGAGCAGGCCGGTGCCGTCGACGGTCAGGTCGGCTTCGGCGGGCGGGATCGGGTGATTCATCGGCTGTTCGCAGGCGGGGCGGTGTCGGGTCCCAGGACAGAGCCAGGCCGCGGGCGGTGACCGGCCGGGCGCGGCGGTCGCCAGCCGACAGGACAGGCCGGGGAGGCTGGACTCGCGCCGTCCCAGCTGCACGGCCTGCCGCCGCGTAACCCGTGGTCAAGGTATCGATCGGGATCCGCGCGCGTCTGACCCACAACTGTGGCGATGACGCACGTATGACGCACGAGGCTCCGTGGGGGTCTGGATTTCACCCTCGCAACTGCCTCCCCTCTGACCTGTATGTTTCCTGGAATGGGTCAAACCGCACACCTTCCCGATGACCTCGCACGTGGAGTGCGTGGCGATTCTGGAACCGACCCCGCTCCGCCGTCCCCGGCCACCTGCGCGCTGCTCAGTCCCTGCCTGGACCTGGTTACAGATCCGCTGCTCGAAGAGGTGCAGGACCGGAACCCGGCCGCCCTGGCCCGGCTCTGGGAGGTCCACCAGGCCCTGCGCGCCCAGCGCGAGGACCGGCACCGCGCTGGCGCCCTCCTCTCGCTCGGATTGCCGCTGCTCGGCCGGATTGCGCAGCAGAGTCAACACTGCCTGCGACGCGAGAAGGCATCCGCCGACGGCAACAGCGTCACGTCTCCTGCCGGCAGCACCGCGCATGAAGCCCGTAGGGTCGGCCCGGACGGATCCGGACCGGCCCTGAACGCGGTCGTACTGTGTAGCTAACCCGTCACGGCGCCGGGACGGCGTCCAGGATGCCGATGGCGTCGGTGCCCGGGGCGACCACGAGGCGCCGGGTGAGTGTGTACGAGCCACCCGCCGGTACCTCGACCTGGAAGCGGCTCATCACCCAGTTGCCCGCTGCGTAGACATCGAAGGCGCTCGCGGGCGTCCCGTAGACCAGGCCGAAGACCTGCGGGTCGGTGCCGGTCATGCCGATGTACGGCTTGGTCGGTGTGTAGGTCGCGGTCGCACCGGGCGCCACCACGCCGGCGCCCGGGATGATGCTGGCCTGGCCCGCGGCGTCGTGGTCCATGGCGTCTCCGGTCCACACGTTGAGCGGGTCGGAGCCGGTGTTGCGCAGTTCCGTCGTCACCGTGGCGTAGGTGTCGCCCGGCTTCAGCGTGTAGGTGGTGGTCGCGGTCAAACCGGTGAAGCCCTTGACCGGACCCGACACGCGGACGACCGCCTGGTCGCCGGTCGCCTGCACGATCTTGACGTCGGTGGCTGCGACCGACCGGATGTCCCACGCGCTGTCGCCGGTCGGCTGGGTGGCCGAGACGTAGGGCAGGTTGATCCAGTCGAACTGGTCGGCCATGCCGCGTACGGCGATGTCGACCGGCTTGCCGCGGGTGCCGCCGCTGAGCTGGCTGTCGTTGTAGGCGTCGGCGATCGCCATGGAGAGCTTGTCGTTCTCGAGCATGACGTCGCCGTAGCCGGCCTCGACCAGACCGGAGCCGATCCGCTTGCCGTAGCTCGCCTCGACCGTGACCGGAGCGAGCGTGACGTCGGCGGTGCCGTTGCCCGTCTCCGGGACGGTGACCGAGCCGGCGGCGGACAGGTGGCCCAGCGCGGTCACCTTGACGTCGTACGCACCGGCCGGAGCCTTGACGGCGTACTTGCCCGCGGCGTCGGTGGTGGTCGAGGCGACGACCTTGCCGGCCTGCTCGAGGGCGACCCGGGCGTCGGCGACCGGAGCACCGGCCGAGGTGATGGTGCCGGCGGCGCGCGAGGCGTCCGGGACGGCCGGGTCGTGCAGGTCGAGCTCGTCGACCCACCGCGCGAGGTTGCGCGTGGGGTCGCCACCCGCGGTCGCGTAGTCGGTCAGGTGGTAGAAGCTGAACTGCTTGGACGCGCCCGCGGTGAGGGAGGCGTCGTAGTAGAGACCCTCGACGTAGCCGAAGGCGCCGACGGCGTACGGCGTGTCCTGCGCCCAGGCGAGCGCGTGCGCCGGCTGGCCGTTGGTCGTCGCCGTGTCAGCACCGACGTAGACGAAAGGCGCGGTCCAACCCGAGGTCTTGAAGCCGGGGTTGGTGCCGGCGACGCCGGGGATCCGGCCGTTGTCGACGGAGCTGTCCGGGTCGATCATGTAGTTGAAGTAGCCCTTGTAGTCGGTCGTGCCGGTGTTGGTCAGGTTGACCGTCATCTTCACGACCGGCGCGCCGGGCAGGGTCTCGTAGCGGACCTGGGCCTGGACGGCCTTGTTCGCGCGGTAGGCACCCTTGCCGACCACCGCAGCGCCGTCGACGGCGAGCTCCGGGAAGTCGATCTGGTCGTTCGGGCGGTCCCACGAGTCCTTCGTGCCGTTGAGGTCCGGACGCAGCAGCATCTCGCCCCAGTCGAGCGTCTCGGCGCCGTTGGCGTCGTTCAGCATGAGGTCCGCCAGGGCACCCTGGCCGAGACCGCCCACGCCGTTGTTGCCGGCGGTGTACGGCGTCACGGACGCCCGGATCTTGTCGTTGGCCAGGTAGTAGTACTTGTTGCCGGTGACGACGTCGGTGCGGGTGCTGCCGTTGCCGTAGTCGGGCGCGAAGGTCGAGACACCGGCCACCGGACGGGTGACCTTGATCAGCTGGAGGTCAGCAGTGGAGTTGCCGGCCTCCCCGACCTCGACGGTGCGGGCGGAGCGCTCGTCGGCGATCAGCCCGCGCTTGGCGGCGGTGACCGTCCAGGTCGCGGCCGGCAGGCCGAGCTTGTAGCGGCCCTGGGCGTCGGTGCTGGTGACGGTGGTCTCCTGGCCGGACGCCGTGGCGGTGACCTTGGCGCCCGCGATCGGCGTACCTGTCTCCGGGTCGGTGACGGTGCCGGTCACGGTGGCCCAGCGCTGCGCCGCCTCGCCACCGGGGACGTAGGCGTACAGGTTGCCGTCCCACGAGCCCGCGACCACGGTGTTGCCGCTGACCGCGGGACCGGCGCCGACCCAGGTGCCGATCTCGTGGTTCCACAGCTGCTGCCCGGTGTCGGCGGCGAGCGCGTAGAAGCGGCCGTTGTTGGAGCCGACGAAGACGGTGTCACCGGCCACGACCGGGCTCGACATGACACCACCGTGGTAGATGTCGCCGGGCAGGACCCGGTCCCAGATCACGTTGCCGGTCTCGGCGTCGAGGGCGACGACCGCACCGGTCGGGAAGCCCATGTAGACGACGCCGTCCTTGACCGCCGCGGCGCTCGGGGTCGAGCCGCTCGAGACGAGCGAGGTGTGCGGGCTCTTGTAGGTCCACAGCGTCTTGCCGGTCCGGGCGTCGCGGGCGGCGATGCCGTTGTCGGCGCCGATGAAGACCTTGCCCTCGGCCGCCGTCGGTACGCCGTCCTGCCAGCTGCCCAGGGACTCGGTGCCGGTCCATTTCCGCTCGCCGGTCTGGAGGTCATATGCGAGTACCCGGTCAGCGGTCTGGTTGCCGACGTACACGGTGCCGTCCATGACCGCGGGGGTGCCGTCGCTCATCTGGTTGCCCGACATCGGCGAGGCCCAGATCTCCTTGCCGGTCTTCGTGTCGAGCGCCTTGAGGACGCCCTGGCTGCCGATGCCGTAGCGAGTCTGGTACGGCCAGAGGACCGTGTGTCCGGAGACGGCGGGCGAGTAGTAGCCGTAGGTGCGCTGGTTGTTCGGGGCCGGCGCCTTTTCCGGCACGGCCTTCCACCGCAGCTCGCCGGTGGTGGCGTCGACGGCGTACAGCTCCGAGCCGAGTGTCGGCGCGTAGACCAGGCCGTCGCCGTAGGCGAGGCTGCCGTGGATCGACTGCGGCACCTCGAAGTCCCACAGCTTCTTGCCGCTCTTGAGGGAGACGGCATGGATGCGGCTGTTGCCGTCACCGTTCTCGTCGCGGGTGCCCGCGTAGACGACGCCGTCGTGGATCACCGGCGAGCCCGTGAGGAAGGTGCCCGGGGTGCGGTAGCTCCAGGCGAGACGGCGTCCCGGCTCCTGCGCGGGCGCGACGCCGGAGTGGGCGGCGTCGCCGTGGTGCTGGGTCCAGTCACCGGCGGCGACGGGGGCGAGCGCGGGCTCCTTGGTCAGCGTGAACTCGGCGGACTTCGTCCAGACCTTGCCGGCCTGGTCGGTGATGGTCACCTCGATGCTGTGCTTGCCGGCGGTCTGCAGGTTCTCCGGCAGGTTGTTCTGCCAGGTGAACTCCCCGGTGGCGCGCAGCGGGCGCCATACGCCCTTGCCGTCGATGCGGTAGCGGGCCGACTTGACCTCGTCACCGGTGTCGTAGGCGTTGACCTGGATTCCCGGGAAGCCCGCGGCCGGGACCTTCGAGCCGGGGGCCGGGCTCACGATGGTCAGGTGCTCGTTCTCGCCGTACATCCGGAACGGGTTCTCGAAGCCGGAGCCCGCCATGTGGATGTAGCGGAAGCCGCGGGGCGCGTTGTCGATCGTGTAGGAGCTCGACACGGTCTGGATGTGCTTGGCGGTCGAGGCGAACGCCGAGTCGTTCTCGACGTGGTTGGAGTGCTCGTGACCGACGAGGATGAGCTGGGCCTCGTACTTCTCGAGAACGTCACCGAAGGCGTCGTAGGTCGACGGCGAGCCGAACGGCACGTTCATCGGCTGGTGGGTCAGTACGACGACCTCGATGTCGTTGGTCGGGTCGTCGTCGAGCGGGACGCCCGCTGCGAGGTCGTCCTGCAGCCACTGGAGCTGCTCGTCGAACGGTGCGGAGCCGTTGTTCTCCAGCACGACGAAGTGGCGGTTGCCGTAGTTGAACGAGTACCACTCGGGGCCGACGTTCGTGCGGTAGTTCTCAATCCTGGCCGCGTACGCCGAGCCGCTGCCGTACTCGTGGTTGCCGACCGCCGGCCACACGCCGACGTTCGACTGCGCGGTGCCGTTGCGGTAGGTGTTGAACTGAGCCTGGCTGGCGTTGTTCGTGAGGTCACCGCTCACCGCGATGAAGCGCAGGTCGGTGCCTGTCGAGTTGATCTCGCGGATCTGGTCGGGCAGCTGCGCGTTGACGTGCGGGTCGGCGATGTTCGCCCACGAGAAGTTGTCCCCGTCGGAGATCCGGTCGCGCTCGAGGGCGAAGTCCGCCACGGGTGTCGCGCCGTCGCCGAGCTGGCCGAGGTTGGCCCAGAACCTGGGCTCCTTGAACTGGTCGAGGCTGAACCGGTAGCCGCGGGGCTGACTGGCCCACACGATGTCGGTCGTGCGGCGGTCGGTCGAGATCGTCAGGGAGTAGGTGCCGTCGGCTGCGGTCGTGGTGGCGACCACGCCGTCGGAGACGCGGACGCCGGCCAGACCGGCCTCGCCGTCGTTCCGAGCGCCGTCGCCGTTGGCGTCGACGTACACGACGCCACTGACGGTGGCCTCCGGCGGGTCAATGGCGGTCGCCACGTACGACGTGAGCGGGCCCGCCACGACGCTGGTGGCAAGCCCCAGCGTGGTGACGTACAGGACCGCGCGCATGCGTGCGTGCGTCCATCTGGACGGGGACATGGGAATCCTTCGGGGAGTGTGGTTGGGGGGTGACGGTTGGGGGAGTCAGGTCAGGAGGGGCGAGCGTTCGACGAACCAGACCAGACCGGAACCGGCGACGGCGAGGGTTGCCGCGACGGTCCCGAGCGTGAGGGTGCGGGCTGCGGCGGGTGCGGTCGCCGACCGACGCAGGAACAGCAGAGCCGGGAAGGCCACCGCGATGATGGTGAGCTGGGCCAGCTCGATGCCGAGGTTGAAGGAGACGAGGTCAACCAGCGTCGAGACCGACAACTGGCCATCGACGCTCAGCGCGCCAGCGAACCCGAGCCCGTGCAGGAGCCCGAACCCGAATACGACGGGTAGCCGGTGGGCGGCGCGGGGCGAGAGCAGGTTGTCGATCGCGACGAACGCGATGGACAGCGCGATCAGCGGCTCGACGATCCACGTCGGCGCGCTGATCCAGCCGATCGCCGCGAGCACGAGGGTCACCGAGTGGGCCAGCGTGAACGCTGAGGCGACCTGGACCACGTCGCGCAGCCGGTTCGCACCGAGCAGGAGGGCGAGCAGGAACAGCACGTGATCGAGGCCGAACAGCAGGTGCTCGGACCCCAGGCGAACGAGCCGCGGGATCTCGCTGAGCAGGTCGGTGTGGCCGACCGTGACGCTGGTGTGCGCGAGGTCGAGCAGTGCGGTACCGCGGTGCCCGTCGACGTCGTAAGCCACCTTCGTGGTGGTGTCGTCGACGACTCCGTCGGAGGCGCGGAAGATATCGCTGCGGACGGTGAATGCACCCGACGCAGGGCAGTCGTAGGTGAGCGACACCCGCACCGCGCCCGCGTCGGTGAGCTCGACGCGGTGGTCGTCCTGCGGGGTGCACCCGATCGCGCCACGGCTCAGTCGCACTCGGCCGCCTACGTACGCCGCTACCTCGGTCGCATGCGCGTCGAGTGCCTTCCGCCGCGTATCGGTGGGCACGTCGGCGACCGTCCCGTCCGGACTGGGCAACCCAGTGTTGCTGCTCAGGCCGTCGAGGCTCAGCAGCTTGCCGAGGACGTCGTACTCGACGTCGACGACGGCGGCGACGCCGTCACCGTGGCTGCGGAGGTCGATGGCGACGGAGGTCGTTCGGACGTGCGCCTGCGCCGGGGCGCCGCACAGGAGCACGGTCACGACGGCGGCAACGAGGGTGGTAAGGAACGCTTTCAGGCGCACAGCTGCAACTCCGAGATGGGGGAGGGCGGGCGTTTCATCCTTCGATTCCCGCCGTGCGCGCGTCGTGGCCGCGGAGTGCGGCCAGCGCGGCGAGGTTCTGATGTGGGGTGAGCGAGGGGTGGAGAGCGGGACCGTCCACGAAGCCGGCGACACCGTCGGGAGCGTCGAGTGCCCGCCCGACCGGTGTGCCCAGGACCTCGAGGCGGCCACTTTCGGTAACCGCGAGCCCCAGCAGGAGGCCGAGCAAGGTCGTCTTCCCGGCGCCGTTCGGTCCGACCAGGCCATGGATCTGCCCCTGCGTCACGTCGAGGTCTGTGCCGTCGAGGGCGACGACATCGCCGAAACCTTTCGTGATGCCGCGAGCCCGGATTGCCCGGAGTTGATCCATGGGTCCCTTCCTTCAAGAGCCTCAAGGACCATAGGGACTGCTCAGGCCGCTCACAGGGATCGCGAGTTGAATGTTGATGGAACACGAAACGACCAGCACCCTTTGCAATTGCTTGATCAAAAGCAGAGGAGTGGATGGAGAAATTACGATTGCGAACGCTGCGTGGTGCTGGGGGTCGATCGGGGAGTCAATCGGCGGCCTGAACGGAGGGGCCGAGAGCGTATTGACGAGAAGTCAGTCACCGGGGCGTGATGGTCACTCGATGTCACCGCTCAGGCAGGACCGAACCGCCCACGCGGGCCCGCAGCCGGACGGCAAGGGCAGCAGCACCGGTGCCAAGGCGGCGAGGATCGTCCCGCTCGGTGGGCATGGTGAGGATGACGTCGGCGCGCAGCAGCCTGTCGGCGCAGCCGTGTCGCCATGGGCGCCGACCGGCGTAGACGAGGGTCAGCCGAGATACGCCCGAAAGGGATAGCAGGACCCCGGCGGTGTGATCGCCGGGGTACTCATGTTCTGCAGTCCGTCAGGTCATGCGGCCTGAGCAGCGGGCGGAAGTTCGGCGTCGAGCCAGGTGATGAAGGCAAGCGCGGAGCCGCCGAAGTGTTCGCGGACCCGGGCCTGGATGGCGCGGAGTTCGTGGACGGCGGAGAACCCAGGGATGACGACGCGTCTGTGGGCGTCCGGCTCGGGGGCATGTTTGTATCAGGCACCGGGGTCGTCTTGTCCGGCGGAGATCGCTTGCGGGTGAGAGAGCGTGATGCGGCGCTGGACCGGGTCGATGTTCAGGATCTTGACTGGGAGTGCGTCACCGACTTGAACGACCAGCTGCGGATGGTCCGGCTGTTCCTCACCCAGTTCGGAGTTGTGCACCAGCCCCTCGAAACTGCTCTCCATCTCTTCAATGCGTACGAACGCGCCGAACAGTACGAGCTTGGTTACTCGGCCGACGATGGTCTGGCCGATCTGCCCGGTCAGCAGCCGCATTGGATCTTCGTGCAGGGCCTTCAGTGACAGCGACACGTGTTCGCGGATCGGGTCGACGTCAAGAATTTCAGCGCTGATCCTCTGACCGACGGCAACGACGTCGGAAGGGTGGCTGATGGGACGCCATGAGAGCTCAGCAATATTGATCAGCGCCTCGAAGCTGCCGATGTCCACGAAGGTGAGGGCCGAAGCTGGCGATTTGGGTCACGGTGCCGGTGACGATTTCCCCTCGATGGAGGTTCTTGAGGAAGGCCCAACTCCGGTCGCTTCGCGTTGGCTCGGTCTGCCATCGGGCCCGCACCGCTCCGTCGCTGTCTGGCATGACAGCGGTGAACAGAGGCATACGCTCATCGGCATACACAAACAGGAGCGCTGCAGCGTCGGCGTCAGAAATCCGGGTAACCAGCTCCGAGAATTCGCTCTCGTCGGCGACAGCACTGCGGATCTGGCCGTCCTTGTCCTGCCAGACGCACTCGGCGAGACCCTCGGCGGGGAGGGCGCCGAGGACCGCGTCGATGTCGGAGGACAGGTCTGGCCAGACGGCCAGACGGCCAGACGGGCCCGGGGTGCGAGCTCCGAGCGAACCATGTCGATGTTGTCACCGGTCAGACGGTGCCATCGTGAGGCGCCTTCGATGTATTTCTCTTCCAGGATTCCGGCACGGCCCGTGGCGACTGCCCAATGCAGACCGGCCCAGAAATCGTCGCCACCAGGGCGCTGGACGTCCTCGCCATCGGCCTCCACATCGTAGGGAGACGCGTCCACGCGTTCAGGGAACAGCCCGAGCGCGCGAGTCCGGGCCAGCGCCTCCTCGCAGGGCCGGCTGCTGCCGACGTAGAGGTACTGGTCCCATCCCACGTGGACTGCGAACGAGCCCTCCATCTCCAGTCAGCACCAGGCACCGCTGTCGCGCAGCATGACCCGCACCAGCTCCAGCCCGATATCGAGCGGCACCTCCGCTCCGTCATGGAAGGCAGCCATGCCGGTCGGGAAGAGTCCGTCCAGCCCGAAGTCGTCATCCGCAGCCTCCTCCAACCGCCCAAGGCTGCCTGAACCTCCTGCGCCCTTACTTTCCAGTGGCCCTACCCGGGGATGCCCTATGTCTGATTCCGTACCTGCGTTGACCGCACCGCTGAAAGGAAAGTCCGAGCGGGCCTCGGACGCTTTCGTCGCCCACGTCCTGGACCTGTGCCGGGTCAAGAAGACCCAGTCTGACCTGCGCACCGGTCTGGGCCTGCCCGTTGACCGCTGTAACTACCTGCACCGCTACCTCGTCCCGCGGCTGCCTGAGCGGATGCACGCGGACTCGCGCCGCGCCCACTATGCGGTGGCCGCACTGATCGCTGCTCGCCCCCGCGCGGCCCGCGAGGCCGCCGCGCACGCTGCCGACAACGGGCAGCCCCGACCGGATTGGTACCAGCGCGCGAATCTCGGCGCCGCACTGGCCGAGGCAGTGAACAAGCGGGTCATTAAGCCGAACTCCGCCGAAGGAGACCTGCACCTGATGGCCCGCCAGAGCAGCGAGGCCATCCACCCCCGGCTGCCGGCACTGACCCGGCACCTGCTCACCGGGGGCGTCGCGGTGGACTGGGCGGTGCTGCTGGAAGACCTCTCCTGGTGGAACCGTGACCGCAACCGGATCGCCACCCGCTGGCTGGAGGCCTACTTCCGTACCGCAGGCGCCAAGGACGATGACCTCGCTGCGACCCCTTCCAATTCCACTGAGGAGAACAACTGATGTCCCTGTACGTCGACCTCTCAGCCCTGCAGTCCGTGCCCGCCGCCAACCTGAACCGGGACGACCTCGGGTCGCCCAAGCAGGTGCAGTACGGCAGTGCGCCTCGTATCCGCGTCTCGAGCCAGTCATGGAAGCGGGTCATCCGCCAGGGGGTCGAGCGGGACCTCGGTGAGCGGGCCGCCCGCACCCGCCTGGTTCCCGTCAAGCTCCGCCAGGCCCTGATGAAGGCGGGCTGGCCCGAGGAGCTGGCAGCGTTCGCCGGGGCCCAGGTGGCAGCGAGTGCGGGTAAGAAGGGCATCGGCACGGAGACCGCCGGCCACACCTCGGTGCTGCTGTTCCTGCCCGAGACTGCCATCGGCGAGCTTGCCGCCGTGTGCGAGGAGCATCGCGGCGACCTGGAGACGGGGCAGAGCAAGAAGAAGCCGGGGCAGCTGCTGCCGCCGGCCAGGATCGAGGAGATCCTCAAACGGCGCACCGCCTCGATCAGTCTGCTGGGCCGCATGCTGGCCGAGCTGCCGGACGCGAACGTCGACGGCGCCGCTCAGGTCGCGCACGCCTTCACCACGCACGCCTCCGAACCGCAGCGTGACTACTTCACCGCAGTCGACGACTGGCTGGGGGAAGCCGAGACCGGCAGCGGCCACCTGGACACCGCCGAGTTCAGCTCCGGTGTCTTCTATCGGTACGCCACCGTCAACGTCGCCGACCTGGTGAAGAACCTGGAGGGCGACCGGAAGGCAGCCCGCACTGTTCTTGCGTCCTTCGCCGAACACTTCCTGATGTCGCTGCCCCAGGCGAAGAAGAACAGCACCGCCCCGCACACCCTCCCCGACCTCGCCTACCTGGCCGTGCGTGAACAGCGCCCGCTCTCCCTCGCCGCCGCGTTCGAAGCCCCGGTCACCGCCGACGCAACCGGGGGATACGCCAGGCCGTCGCGGGCGGCCCTGGCAGGGTACGCGGGGAACATCAACCGGCTCACCGGCGACCGCCACCGCCCCTTCCACGGCCACGCCACCATCGCCCCCGACGAGCAGATGCCCGGGCTGGGCACCGCCCACGACTCCTTCGACGCCCTGATCGAGGCAGCCGTGGAGGCAGCCCTGCCCGAGACGGGGGAGCAGCAGTGAGCGGACTGCTGCTGCGCCTGGCCGGCCCGCTGCAGTCCTGGGGTGAACGCTCAGCGTTCACCCCAGTGCGGGACAGCGCACCGTTCCCGACCCGGTCCGCGCTGACCGGGATGTTCGCCGCAGCCGAAGGCCTCGGGCGCGGCGAGCAGGGCATCGAGCGGTACGACAGCCTCCACTTCACTGTGCGCGTGGACCGCCCCGGGGTGCGGCTGGTCGACTACCACACCGTCGGCGGTGGCTTCCCCAAGGCGCAGACCGCGGCCACCAGCGGCGGCAGCAACAAAGGCGCCGCTGTGATCACCCGGCGCCACTACCTGGCCGACGCCGTGTTCACCATCGCCGTCACCGGCCCCGACACCGACACCCAGCGCATCGCCCAGGCCCTGCACCGGCCGCACTGGGCGCCCTACCTCGGGCGCCGCTCGTGCGTCCCCGATGAGCCGTTCCTGCTACGCGCCCACGTCCCCGACCCCCTGAGCGAACTACGCCACCATGTGCCGCTCAGCCGCGAACCCGAGCGGCCCGAGCCGGACACCGTGCCCGTCACGTTCCTGTATGAGCAGCCCCCGGCCGATGTGCCGGAAGACAAGGTCGACGTCCTGGCCGTAAACGACCATCCCGTCAGCTTCGCCCAGCACCAGCGCAGCCACCGGTTACATCTCGTTCGGCCTGGTCACGATCCCCGTCCAGCTTTTCGCTGCGACCGAGGCGCATGGCGCCGGGATGCACCAGGTCCATGCGAGTGACGGCGCCCGTGTCCGGCACCGGCGGGTGTGCGAGCTGGAGGACCGGGAGGTGCTGCGGTCGGAGATTGCGCACGGATGGGAGGCGCCCGACGGCCGCACGGTCGTCCTCCTCGACGAGGACCTGGCGGTGCTGCCCCTGCCGGCACGCAAGACCGTCGACGTCCTCGGGTTCATCCAGGAGCGCGACGTCGACCCCGTGCTGTACTCCAAGCCGTACTGGGTCGGGGCGGCCGGCAAGACGGGGCAGCGACCCTATGCGCTGCTCGTCGAAGCCCTGGCACGGCACGGTCGCCGTCGCGAAGGTCACCCTGCGCACCAGGGAGCGGGTGGCGGTGCTGAGGCCGAGGCGCGGGATGCTTGTGCTGCACACGCTGCTGTGGCCGGAGGAGATCCGGGAGCTGGGCGACCTGTCCGTGACGGACCGGGAGCTGGAGCTCGCCGAGCTGCTGATGGACCAGCTCGTCGGCGTGGACATCGCAGACCTTCACGACGAGTACGCGGCCGCGCTGGAGCAGCTAGTCGTTGCGAAGCAGTCGGGCGGCGAACTGGCGGAGCCGGAGGAGCCGGTGCCCGTCGTGGACTTGATGGCTGCGCCGGAGGGTGCGTTTCTTCTTGAGTGACGGGACTCCGGGAACTGGGGCGGCTCGAGAGACTTCGCGATCGCTGGCGACGCCCCGACCGAGACACCACGTCGATGAGCTGGGCATCTCTGCATCTGCGCAAGTCATGGGGTCTCTCAGAAAGAAACGCACCCATCACGACGACATCAGCACTCTTGCGTCGCTTCCGCGGGCCACCGGATAGATGGCCCGCGCAAGGTTCGTCGCCTGGAGCTTTTGGCCGGGATGTCGGACACGTGTTGCGTCGCTGGCGGTAGAACTTCGGTGGGCCCTACGAGCCCAGCGAGAGCCGATGTACGCGTGTCACAGCTTGGCGTACTTCAGCGGGCGCACGTACAGGTCACCCTGGATTGCCCAGAGCTTCGCCTTGCGCATCGTGATCCTCATTGCGTAGAAGGAATTACGATTGAGGTCCATGACGGATGAGTCCTGCCAAGTAAGCTGATGCCATCCGTTGCCGAGCTCTCGGAGTCTGCTGTTGTCGGCTTCGAAGCCGCGTTGGACGACGGTCCCTGCCTGGTTCATCAGGTCTACCTTGGCCCAACCGCCTTCTTCGACGTCGACGAGCAACTCGACGTTCTCTCCGAAGAAGTTGAAGCCCTGTGAGGTGATGGAGGAGGGCCCGTTCCCGCTGCGGCTGCCGTAGCAGGCGAACTTGTCCTTTTCGATGTATCCCCTGCCGAGTGCGGACTCGCGCCAACCGGTGTGCTGGCCCTTGCCGCCCATGTAGTAGAAGTACAGCCTGCCGTCGATCTCTACGGGGATCGAGGAGAAGATGACGCTGCTGTCGAAGTCGCCGCGCGGGTACTTCCCCATGCCCTTGCCCTGTGGGATGAACGTGCTGTCCTCAAGGGCGACGTTGTTCCACTCGGTGAGGTTGATGGACCACTGCAGTGCCAGGTCGACGGTGTCGTAGTGGGGGAGCGTGGTGTCGCCGTCCCGATACAGCGAGGCGAGACCGAGGTAGAGGCCGCCGTACTCGAAGACCGGCATCGAGTAGATCTGGGAGTCGAACCCGTTGCCCCGGTGGACTTCGACCGGCTTCGACCAGTTGATGAAATCCTTGGACCGCGACATAGCGGAGACTCGGATGTTGCTGTCCCACAGGCGCGTGATGAGCACGTACTCATCTGTGCGCGAGTCGTGGAAGACCAGGTTGTGGCAGTCCGCGCCAGGGGAAGGGCTGTTGGCTGGCCAGGGCTTGAGATCACTGAAGTGAATGCCGTCGGACGAGAACGCTACGCACAGCGAGGTTTCGTCGGCTTCACGCAGCGTGATCAGCTTGTACCGACGGGTGGGGTCCGGGTCTGCGGGATCATGGAGGACGGACGTTCCCTGGACGTGCTCGAAGAGGATGTTGTTGTCTTTGCTGCCGTCGAAGCTGACCAGTCCCAAATTGGGCTTCGTCCAGTGCACACCGTCGATGGACTCCGCGTAACAGCAGCCGGTTTCCCTGTTGGCGATGACGTAGTCCCGCCCGCGTCTTTCCTCCGGAGACGTGTTGAGTGACGCCGGATCGCGGAGGAAGAGCGTGTAGTAGCAGCGGAACTTCTTGTGCTCCGGGTCCCAGAAGACGTTCGGGTATCCGTTGTCGAAGCGCGGCTCCCACGGCAACCGGGGATTCTCGAAAATCCCTTCCCTGAACAGGGGGTTGTGCTCCTCGTCCTTGACGAAACTGCCCATCTCGATCTGGCAGTTTGCCATTCCCCGGTGGCCGTTCCAAAGGCCGGTGTCGAAGGCGAAATACTTGTGCGGCCCACTCGTCGGATCAGCCAGCGGAGAGACGCTGACCGTGGGGACAGTCCGCGACCTGGCCGTCGATGGTCCTGCTGCAGCGAGGGTGCCCGCAGCGCCCATCGCTGTCGCAGTCAGGCCGCCAAGCAGTACGCCCCGCCTCGAGACTCCGCTGAAGGTTTCGTTGCTCATGTGCTCTCCTTGCCTTGACGCAAAGCTCATGAATCAGACAGCAGACGTAAGATGTCTGCTGTCTGGCAGTCAGGTTGCCAGCGGCCGACGTGTGGTGCAAGCCCTTGGGCCTCTGCTTCGGGAATGCCATCGACTGGCACGCCTGGCATCGGCAAAGCTCTCGCCTCGGACTGTGCCGCCAGCATGCGTAGTTCACGATTCAGAGGTACGTGTCAGCGGGAGGTTATGACTCGGGTGCGACGCGGTCTCGGCGAGGTGGTCGCCCGGGCCGTCCGGGTCGGTGTGGCGGTTCAGCCGTCCCGGCACGTCGAAGCCCTACGAGGACGACGACGATGACGGTCCGGGCGAAGGTGAGCACCGCTTGGGCACGCCCCAGGTCCATGCCGGACGCGAGATGGGCATCGAGCACGGGCACGACCGCGCCACCGAGCACGCCGACGTTGTACGTGAAGCCGAGCGCGGCGCCGCGGCTCTCGGTCGAGAAGTGACCGGGGTGCGTTTCTTCCTGAGTGACCGACATGTACCTGGTGAACTGAAGGCTCCCAGGTAGGAGCTGCACGCGACGTTCGAGAGGGCTCGCGTTCCTGCTACGTCGCTTGTCGATTCGGCACGTTCTTGCAGGTACGAGGTGTGGTCACTCCAGAGGGAACGCAACTGCGCTGGGGGCCAGCATGCGCGCAGCCAAGGAACGCCCTATGGGCTCGTCGCCAGCTCGGGGGAGGGGTCCGCGCCGTACGTGACGACGTCAGGTACGGCGAACGTCACGCCGACGATGCAGCCCTTGTTCCACCCGGAGCGTGCGTCGGGCTTGGAGTTCAGGTTGGCGGGCATGTCACTGGCGCAGTCGCGGCGCCCCGCACTCTCGGGATAGCGGCGATTCCACGGGTGGTCGCACACCGAGGCAACTGCCTCGTCGGACTGACAGTACGAGAGCTCTGTTTCACTGGTCCTCTTGGCGTAGTCGGCGGCGGTCTTGTAGCCGGGGTGGTAGCCGTCCCAGTGCGAGTCTGCGTGTGTGGTGTCCGACGGCTCACGAACGTTGAACTGGCGGTTCCCGCAATCTTCGCTGTGCTCTACCTGGTCGCTGTGAGCGTGGCTGTCGCCGCGGGGTGATGGTAACGGTACGTAGTGCCCCATCTGCATCGTGGGCCAGATGGGGCAGGCCGAGAGCGCTAGTGAGTGGTGTGCATCGTGAAGTGGCAGGTCACGGGCCTGGTGTGCCTCTGTGCGCGGGTGCTCGTGCTGGTCGCGCGGGGCAGTCTGCCGTGTAGATCGTCGGGCAGGGAGGTCTTCGCGGGTTCTGGTCCGTTCCAGCCCGGGGGCTCCTACGCTCCCGGGCATGGTGGACCCCGAGGTGCTGGAACGGATCGCCGCGCACCGCGCGGAACTGGACAGTCTGGAAGAACAGCTGGTCAGGAAGCTGGACCAGGTGCGGGCCGAGCGGGACGAACTCGCGGTCGCCGAGCGGGTTCTGGCGAGGATGAGCGAGCAGATCGCCGGGGAACGGGCTGCCGTCGCACCGGCGTCGGTGCAGGTCGGCGGGCGGGCGGTGCTGCTGGTCCCGCACCGCGGCGACAGCCCGGACGAGACCGCGCTGCCCGGCGACTGCCGCCGGATCCTGGCGATCGTGCGGGCCGTCGGCGGGCCGGTGCAGGTGCGGACGGTGGGCGAGGAGCTGGGCCTTCAAGTGGAGGTGCGCGGGAAGTTGGAGCCGCTGCGGGCGAAGTTGGTCAAGCTCGCGGACCGCGGCTGGCTGCGCAAACTGGGCGACGGGAAGTTCACCGCGCGCCTGTAGCCGTCCCGACCCTGCATGCCGCAGTGGCGTAACTAGAGGGCCCCCGAAGGCAGTTGAGTTTGGTGTGAAGAAAAACAACGGTCTCACCGAGGGCCCCGACGGTCTTGTCTACACCGCCCGCCTGCCGCTGTCGAGCGCCACCTTGAACTGGCTCGCCGACCTGATCCGCGGCCACCTGAGAAAGGTCGGATCCAGGTGGCGGGCCCTGCCCGCAGGGAAGATCGCCGCCATCGTGCTGGCGGTGCTGCGCTGTGACCAGCGTCCCGGCGACCTGGCCGGCGGGAACGGGGTGCATCGCACCACCGTGAGCCGGTGGGTGCGGGAAGTCGTCGGCCTGCTGGCCGCCCGCGCCCCGCGCCTGGACCGCGCCCTGAAGAAGATCGCCCGATCGGGTGGCGGAGTCGTACTGCTGGACGGCTCCCTGATCCGCACCCGCCGTCGCACCGGGACCGAGACCCGGAAGAACTACTCCGGCAAGCACAAGTGCCACGGTCTGCTCGTGATCGCGCTCACCGACGACAAGGGCCGCCTGGTCTGGGTGAGCGCGGTGAGGCCCGGACGCACCTCGGAGATCACCGCCTGCCGCCACGACGGACTGACCGCCCACCTGCGCGCGGCCGGCCTCGGCGCGATCGGCGACCTGGGCTTCGTCGGCCTCGACGACAGCGGCCCGGACGCCGATCCGGCGGTGATCACCGGCTACAAGGCCGCCCGCAACAAGCCCCTGACCAGGGGTCAGAAGCTGTCGAATAAGGCGCTGGCCGCGGTCCGGGCCCCGGTCGAGCACGGCTTCGCGCACCTGAAGAACTGGCGGGTCCTCAGCAAGGTCCGTACCGACCCGAAGTGGGCGACCGCGCTGGTGCGGGCCCTGCTCGTCTTGACGAACCGGGAGGTCGCCCGCTGACCGACGAACTCCACCGAAGTCACCCGGCCGTCACCAGCATGAGTACCCCGGAGCCGACGCACACCAGGCCCGTGACCCGCTCCTTCACGATGCGCACCATGGCGCTGGTGGCCATGTTCGACCTCTGCCCGCTCGCCTGGGTGGGCCTGGTGCCCGAGGTGGGGTTCAATAACGGCTGGTGGATGCTGCTGGCCCGGGTGTGCATCACGCTGGCGATGCTGTGGGGTCCGATCGTTCTGGCTCTCGCCTGGGCCTACCACCGGCGGCGTCGCCCTGCCAGACGCAGGGCGGGCGCCGGGTTCAGACGTAGGTCCTGCGCCACAGGTCGGCCGCGCCGAGAAGGGTCATGCCGGCGGAGGTGTAGGCCTGCATGGCGCCGGTGTTGTGGGTGTCCACGTCGACGCCGACCGTGCGGTGGCCGCGGGCGTGGAGGAGGCTGAAGGCGGTGGCGAGGAGTTGGGCGCCGAGGCCGTGGCGGCGGTGGGCAGGGTGGACGCCGAACCAGGCGATCCAGGCGCGGTCGACGGGGTCGCGGGCGATGAGGGCGCCGGCGGAGACGCTGTCGAGTTCGGCGAGGAGCCACAGGTCGGGGTTGTAGCCCTCGCGTCGGCGCTGGGCGTGGTGGAAGTCCTCGAAGTCCGGGTGGGGGTGCTCCGGGTCGCCGGTGAAGGCCTCGTTCAGCACGGAATGGACGGTGCGGAGGTCGGTCTCGTTCCGGGCCACGCGCACCGTGGGCGCCGTGGATGCCGGGTGTTCGGGGAGGCCGAGGAAGTCCAGGGCAACGGTGAGACGGCTGCTGCTGTGGACGACGGTCCAGCCGCGGCTGAGGAGTTGGTCGCGGGGTCGGCATCCTGGAAGTTGATAGAGCGTCACCGGTGTGTCGTGGGTGGGGAGATCGTGGGCGGCCCAGGCGTCGAGGCGGTCCAGGAGCGCGGCGGTGACGGCAGGTGCCTCTGGGCGCGGGGCTACGACCAGCTGGGCGCGCAGCTCGCCCGGCTGGGGCGCGGGGTGGAGGGCGGCGAAGCCGAGGAGACTGCCGTTGGGGGCCGACGCGGCCCACGTGCGGGTGGCCAGGTCGAGGCCGGGGGCTGCCAGCATGCTGCGCACCTCCGCCGGCCCGCTCTCGCGGCGGCCGACCGTCGCCTCCTCGTCCCGGCCGAGCAACTCGGTGAGGGCGTCGACGTCCGCGGGGGATACGGCTCTCCAGTCCATCCTCGCACTGTCGCAGGACGAGGCGATGGGGGCCAGCGGATTTAGGCGGCGCCGCGGCAGTAGGTGACGATGAGGGAGGGCCGGCCGGTTCGCGGTGGGATGCCGCGGGCCGGCCGGCCCCTTGTGCTACCAGGTCAGCGGCCTGTGATCAGGTCAGTTTGCGTTGCGGTAGAAACTGGCGTTGCCGTTGGCGGTGTGCGCGGTGTAGACGACCGGGTCGGCCTGGGTGGCGACGGTGCCCGCCAGGACGGCGAGGCCGCCGCCCACGATGTACATGCCCTCGTCGAAGGCCTGGCCTCGCGGTCGGCGTCTGGCCGACCGCGAAGATGGCCACGCTCTTGCCGTTCACCACGGAGGTGGACATGTAGTCGCCCACCACGGAGCCCTGCGTGGTGGAGGCGATCTGCGAGAGCGACATCGGGCCCGCCACCGTCTGCGCCGCGCTCCACGTCGCGCCGCCGTCGGTGGAGGAGGTGAAGCCAACCTCCAGTTGGCAGGTCGACGCGGTGCAGCTGCTGTTGGGGTAGAAGTAGTAGTACAGCCCCAGTTTGGCGGTGCTGCCCGAGGTGGCGTGGTCGACGCCGAAGCCCGGGATGAAGTGGTCCACCGTGCTGCTGGTCGCGCCGATCGGCACCCGGGTCACCGCGGACCAGGTGGTGCCGTTCGTCGAGGTCGAGTAGACGATGTCGTTGGATGAGCAGCTGGTGCGGAAAGTCCTGCCAGGCCACGTAGATCTTGCCGGAGGCGTCGATCTCGACAACAAGCCCCTGACCAGGGGCCAGAAGCTGTCGAAATAAGGTGCTGGCCGCGGTCCGGGCCCCGGTCGAGCACGGCTTCGCGCACCTGAAGAACTGGCGCGTCCTCAGCAAGGTCCGACCGTCCTGCGGATGCACGGTTCGCAGATGCACCCGGCTCGGAAGATGTACCGGCCGATCCGGCACGCCTTCACCACGGCGTCCGACCTCCTCGACGGCCCCGGGCTCTACGCCGAACGCTTCTACCGGACGGAGGAGCGGACGTGCTGATCATCGCTCTGGAAGGACCCTCCTACGCCGGCAAGTCCACGGCGATACGCCACCTCCGCCAGACCGATCTCGGCTCGCGAGCGTTCGTCTCCGACTGCTACGTCAAGCACATTGCCCACCGTGACGACATCCCACCGGCCCGCACCGACTCCGCGGCGGCCCAACTCGCAGCCTTCGAGAGGTTCATGGAGATCGAGGCCACCAGGGTCGCCGAGGCCGCCGAGAGCGGCCGGGACCTCGTCGTCCTCGACCGGTCCGTGGATACGCTCCTCGCCCACACGTACGCCCTGCACGCCCTGTTCGGGTACGACGTCCACCACCGGCTCCACGAACGGCTCGGAGCGCTGCCTTTCCTGCGCCCCGACCACACCCTCTATCTCGACGTGCAGGCCGAAGCCCTCCACCTGCGCCGCAAGACAGCGGGGCACACTGCCGCCGAGTCCGACTACTTCCTCCACGAGCCCGGATTCCTCCGGCACGCCCGCGACTACTTCGTCCGCCCACCCCGACCGCCCGTGGCCCGAGAGATCACCGTCCTGGCGGCCAACGCGGGCCCGGACGATGTCGCCCAGGCCGTGGAAGCCCTCGTCACCCACTGGGCGAGGTGACCGCCGATGCCCACCGCCCTCTTCGCCTGGCGCCGCACCCCGCCCCCGTTCCTCATCGGCGGTGCCGAGGTCACACAGCAGCTCCTCGCCGAGGAACTCGCCGCCGCAGGCTGGCACGTGACATACCTCGGCTCGTACGAGGCCCCCTGGGGCGGCCCTGGCCAACTCCCCGGGATGCGAGTGCATCTGGACGCCCAGCACGTCCCGTACGACGAGGTCGACGGCGCTCTGCACTACCGGTGGAACGGGATCCAATGCGCGGCCTTGTCGCAGAACAACGTGGAGCACGTCTTCGGAGACCTCTTGGCCGCGCTCCGCCCCGAGGCCGTGTTCACCTCGCAGGAAGGCTCGGCGGAGCTTGCCGCACTGGCCCGGCCGACCGCGCTCGTGGCCGGCCTGCTGCACTCCGTCTCCTCCACGGGCCTGGGCGTGCTCGCAGGCCGCCCCCACTACGGACTGGCCGTGTCGGAGTTCGTCCGAACCCGGGTGCCACACACGCCCGGAACCCGCATCGAGCTGATGTACCCGCCCTTCTCCCCGCCAGGGCCGACCGCGGAAGCACACCACCGCACCACCGCCGTGCTCTTGATCAACCCCATATCCGCCAAGGGCGCGGACCTCCTGCACCGGCTCGTCCGCCTCATGCCGGAACAGCGCTTCACCCTCGTCGAGGGCTGGTGGGACACCGCCTCCGACTTCGCCGCCTACCCGAACGTCACCTACGTGCCCCGCCTGTACGACATGGAACCCCTGTACCGCAGCCACCGTCTGCTGCTGGTCCCCTCCACCGTGGAGGACGCCTTCCCACGCGTGATCGTCGAAGCCGCCCTCCACGGTGTCCCGAGCATCGGGACCGACCGTGGAGGCATCCCGGAGGCGATCGGCGGCACGGGCATCGTCCTGCCCGTCACCGCCGGACTCGAAGAGTGGGGGCGAGCGATCCGCGAGACCGACGCCGAAGCCCTGGGAAGACAGGCTCGGCACCGAGCGATGCGGTTCACCCGCCCGTGCCTGCCCGAGCTCCGGGGGATGGGGATCTAGGAAGCCCCGGTGAACGTCCGTTCCACCCCGTCGAGGCGCTCCGTCCACCAGTGGAGGAGCGCCTCGTCGGCGACGAACAGGTCGTCGCAGGAGAGGTCGTGCCGGTAGTAGTGGAATTCGAGCTGCCAGAAGTCCGTCATCCGCTTCCACCACAGGCGGCGTGCGGCATCGAGCAGGGCAGCCGGCTCCAACGGGACCGCTGACCGGTAGCCGGTGACGAAGGCCGACACCTGTTCTAGGTTGAAGACGCCCTCCACTCCGAACTGCACCTGTGCCGTACGGACGACCTCCTCCGCGTACGGGCGGACACCGAGCCGGTCCCAGTCGAGGACGGCGGTCAGCTCGCCGCCTGCCCACAGAAGGTTCCGGTACTGGAAATCCCCGTGCGTCCAGCCGTGCGGCCCCCTCGGGACGTCGTCGCCCGGGCGCAGGTGCGCGTACTCGCCGAGCAGTCCCCGACGCCTGACAAGGGCGTCGTCGGCAAGGACGTCGAAAGGATCACCCGCCCCCTCCTCCTGGACGGCGGAGGCCAGCCGGTCGGCCTTCTCGACGGCCCGCTCGGGCGTGACGACCTCCGCCCGCACCGCTGCGGAAGCAGGCGGTAGCCGCTCGAGGCCGACGGCACGCCGGAGCGCGAGGTGGAGCCGGGCAAGTTGCGCACCGAGCGCCTCCACCTGGGCGAGGGAAAGGTCCGTTCCGCGGACGTGCTCTCCGGAAGCCCACGGGAAGAGGCAGTACCCGCTGCCCCCGGCCTCGACCACGACACCACCGGACGACGCCTCCACGGGCACGACCACGGGCACGCCGTTTTTGGCGAGCCCGGGCAGTACCGCGAGGTTCCGACGCAGCCTGTCGAGCGGCACGTCCGTGACCCGCTTGAGGGCGAAGGAGCCCGAGGTGGTCTCCAGCCGCCAGTTCACGTTCATCAAGCCCTCGGCGAGGTGGCGGTGGGCCGTCACCTCGCCGAGCCCGAACGCGCCGATCAGCACGGCGAGATCATCGGAAGGGAGGTTCACCCTGTTTGTCATGGAAGCCCCGGTCACCCCGGCGACGATACGGGAGCTCGGAGTGCTCGCGCAGAAAGTCCGCGCAAAGATCACCACCATGGTGCTCGACGGGGTCGCACGAGCGAGGACCGGTATCCGGGCAAGGAGACAATGACGAGGTGAGCGCTGGGGCCGCCGGAGGAACGGACCGGCCGCGTACGCTTCCTGGGCCTCTGTACGATCGTCTGCTGACTGGGAGTCGTCGAGTGACCGCACAGCCGTTCCTGTACGTCGTCGTCTGCGCCGCCGGCATCGCGGGTGACGCCCACAAGCTGATCACCGCCGCGCAGGAGTAAGGCTGGGGTGTCGGTGTCGTAGCCACACCCCAGGGTCTCAAGTTCCTCGACACCGACGCGATCGAGGCCCGGACCGGCTACCCGATCCGCTCGGCGTGGCGCAGCCCCGGCGATCCGCGCCCGCTCCCGTCCGTCGACGCCATCGCCGTCGCCCCGGCCACGTTCAACACCATCAACAAGTGGGCCGCCGGGATCGCCGGCACGCTCGCCCTGGGCATCCTGTGCGAGGCGTACGGGCTGGGGATCCCGACGGCCGTGCTGCCGTGCGTGAACGCGGCCATGGCCGCGCATCCGGCGTACGGCCGGAACCTGGAGCAGCTGCGGGAGATGGGCGTGCTGGTCGGGTCGTACGAGCCGCACCGTCCGAAGGCGGGCGGGGGAGCGGAACGCTTCCGGTGGGGGGAGGCGTTGGAGTTGCTGGAGGACAGGAGCGCAGGTCTCTTCGGACGGTGACTCGGGTCGAGGCGCGCATTCCTGGCCGTCAAGCGGTCCGCTCCGCCCAGAGGCCATCCGGACGGACCTGCCGTCAGAGGTACGTCACCGAGACGAGTGCTGGCAGGATTCCTCGTCCTGCCCCGGCAGCAACCGCAGAGCGAAGACCGAACCGTCGGCGTGGACGGAGACGGGGCCGCCCCAGTCCTTGTCGAAGGTGAGTCGGGGGCTGGTGTGGCGGCCCGCGTGGACGATGGCGCGGTACTCCTCGACGTCGCCCCTGGCGAGGAGACGGAAGACGTCCTTGTCCACGCCGGAGAACGCCTCGACGCGGGGGCCGTTCAGCCGGAAGACGTGGTCGGTACCGACGTACTCGATCCCGAGTAGCGTGTGGGCGGCGTCCTGGACGCTCGTGCTGGCGGCGTGTTCGAGACCGGTGAAGCGTTTGCGGCCCTGCCGGTCGGTCAGGTGACGGGCGGTGGCCCGGCCGGAGCCGGTGAAGGCCATGAGGCCCGCCGCCGTGGTGTGGGCCAGGGACTCGTGGAACCAGGCGTAGTCCTTCGGCTGCACGTGGCAGCCCCGTACCGGATCGGGCGCCACCAGGCCCTTGGCCGGCGGGTGGATGTCAGGCATCACGTTCGCCTGGAACGGTGGGGCGTTCAGGTTCGCTTGCCGGCCCTCCGCCGGGGACAGTCGGCCTCCGTGGCCCGGTGCCTGGAGAGCGTGGACGGTCATCGTGCCCCCGTCCGTCGGGAGCTCCGTGCTGAACAGCAGGCTGGGAGTCTTGTTCCACGCGCCGATGTGGACCGCTTCGGCGTGGGCAGAGGCGGAGGCCAGCTGGTCGGCGGAGGTGGCGGAGTTGCCGTGGTTGCCCTTGCAGGCGAGAGGGATGGCGAAGGATGGCTCGCCCGGTCGCCAGATCTCGGCGAAATACTGGGGACGATAGCGGTATTTCACCTTCTCGCCCTTGTCCCTGCTGGTGAGGGCCCAGCCTGCCCGTAATGCCGTGCCGGCGGGGATGATCGTCACCGAGTGGTCGGGGAAACGGTGGCGCAGCATGTGTTCGGCGAAGGTGAGCGCGAAGCCGACGCCGAGCTCGCCGGACTGCAGCGACTTGTAGTGGTCCGCGATGCGGTGGCCTTCGTCGGTGAGGCCGAGGAACGAGTCGCTGCCGCCGGCCAGGGCCTGGGTGTACTTGAGCGCACCCCAGTGCTCCGCCAGTCCCCGTCCCGCACCGCGCCACGACAGGGAGGTGGCCCGGGCGAGCCTGTGGAGTACGTCCCAGAGAGTCACTTCGAACTGCCGGGGCAGCTCCGTCTGCCGGATCGGGACGAGGACGGGCTTCCGACGGAGCGGCTCGTTCTCGTTCTCCTTCCGCTTCTCGTCGTCCGCCGCGATGGCGGCCTCCACCTTGCCTACGAGCGAGTCGTCGGAGTGGACGGAGACGTTCGAGGACTGGGTCAGGTCCTGGAGCACTTCCTCGGTCGGCTTCAACAGCTCTCCCTCATGGTGTGAGTGGGCAGTTCGCCATCAACTGGACCGTACGGACGGGGAGAGTGGCGCACGCAAGTGCGCAGGGGCGCGTGGCCCAGGCTGTCCTGGACAGCGCGCGGCCGGTGGCGGGGCGGCCCCGCCACCGGCCGGCTGTTCCTGTTATGGGCCTCTGGCCTGTTCTCTCAGTTTTTTGTGGATCATGAATCGGCGCCCGCGACGACGATGCCACACAGCCGGTCGTACTCGGGCATGTCCTCGTGGGTCATGAACTGGACGAGGGCGTGGTGATTCCGCAGGGCGTAGGAATGCACCAGCTTCGCGAGTTCGGCAGCGGCTGCGCCGGCTTCGGGGTTGTGGACGCGGACACCGGCGGCCTGGAATTCTTCGAGAGTGGCGTTATCGGCGAGCGCCTGTTCTTCATCGGTAAATGGGCGACCGTCGAGATGTCGGAAGATACGGGTACCCGACGGTCGGTCGAAGTCCGTGTCGAACAGTAGGGCCATGACGTGGGGTCGAGGGGCGGGGGCGGGCATGGGGGATCTCCTTAAGGGAAGTGCGGATTCTGATGCGCCTACGGTCCGGCTCGGTGCGACCGGCGACGATCGCCATGAGCTTTTGGTAGTCCTCCGGCAGCGTCTCGACGCCCATGCCCTCGGTGCGGTGCGGCACCAGCAGCATCCCTCCGGCTCCCCGGCGTGGCCGCGACAGGTGCACCATTCCCGCCGGTGGGCTCCTCCAACGCCTGGTCTCAGGCTTCCTGACCGGAATGGCCGTCCTCCCGGTCGGCCGGGTACTGCCGGAAGACGACCTCGGCCGCTTCCATCCTGGCCACCTCCGCCTCGGTCCCGGCAAGTTCCTTGCGTAACTGCTCCGCCCGCTCCTCCAGCACTACCCGACGTTCCATCACCGACACCGGCACATCGGCCACCCCGAACTCGCCTCCCGGCACCTCACCGCATCCAGCGGTTCTTCCGGAGCGTAGGGAGCGACTACCGGCCGCGTCGGCGATTCCGAGCAGTCCCCACCCAGACCTGACGGACGATCGGGCGCTGCAGAGCAGGCACGGCCATGGGCTGGGGGCTTGGCGCTTCAGCTACGTTGATACCTGCCTGCCATTGTGTGGAATACCTTCTTCGGTTCCCAGCGGGTCTCATCGAGCATCCGGACGACGCCGTAGGAGCCAAGGTCTTGCTCCCCCGGCCTGCTGTAACCGGCGAAGGTGAACCAGAGCGCGGTGTCCACGCCTTCCTCCTCGAAGATGTCCAGCAGCTCGGTGAAGTAGCGCACCTGCTCTTCCTCGTCCGGCACCGCGCCGTGCGGCACCTGCCAGGCCATGCCGCCGCGCTCTCCCGCGCCCTGGTATGCGCAGGTTCCGTACTCGGTCACCGCGACGGGCTTGCCGTGGGCGAGGTGCGCACGCAGCTCGTCGCGGAAGCTGTCGGCGTTGTAGGCAGCCCGGTAGGCATCGATGCCGACGAGGTCGAACGGACGCCAGTCGACGAACTCCCAGGGAGCGGAGGCGTACGTGACCCGCCCCCCGAAGTGGGTGCGGACACTCCCGGCGACATGAGCGAGGAATTCGTTGAGGCGCTCCTGCACCGGACCGAGGGAGGACCACCACTCCATGTCGGCGGCAGCCATGGCCCGCATACGGTCGCCGTAGGTGTCGCCCGGGAGGAAACCGCCGCAGAACGCGCTGATCTCGCAGCCGGCAACGAACACCACATCGGCGCCAGCCTCCCGTACGGCTTCGGCCCGACGGTCGCAGTCGGCGAAGAACAGGAGCAACTGGTCGGGGGGAAGGTCCACGGGAAAGGGGGCGAACCAGACTTCAAGGCCAGCGTCTGCAGCGTGTCGGGCAGCGATGCTCAGCCGTTCAGGCTCTCGCCCGGAGATACGAACGGCGTCACAGTGGAGATCCCGGGAGATCACCACCATGTCGTGCTGGACCGTCTCAGGGATGAAGCTCTTACGGGAGAGTTCTGCCCCAGGGAGGAACCCGGTGTCGTAGTTGATGCCCCGTGCGCGCACGTCTTTGTCCCTTCACAAAACCGTTGCTGTGTTCCAACAAGTCAACGACGCGCTCGGTGTCCTTGGCCAGAAGGGGAACGGAACGGCTACCGAAGGTGTCGGCGAATCCGGACGAACCCAGGAGCGGACCTGACAGGCGATCACCCCAGAACGATCAAGACCCCGCCCGCAGTCCACACCAGGCCCGTGACTACTGACTTCGGCGCTTCGAGGTCAGTTCGGTCTGTCGAGGGTGAGGCCGGTTCCGGCGAGGAATCTGTTGAGGATGCGGTGCCGGTACTGCAACGACTTGAGCCGCTTGCGGAGCAGTGTCTCCAGCTCACTGAGGGTGCGGGTGGCCAGGTTGGCCAGGCTCCGCTTGATATGCGCCCATAAGCCCTCGACCGGGTTGAGGTCGGGTGCGTAGCCGGGCAGAAGGACGACCGTCAGCCATGCCCGCTCGGTCACGAGCGCCTTCATCGTCTTCGAGACGTGAGTGTTCAGGCGGTCCCACACCACGATGAGCGGGGCCTTGAGCAGCTGGTGGGCGCCGTCGAGCAAGCGGATGTAGTCCATCTCGCTCATCGAGCGACGATCGCCCTTGCGGCCGGTGTGCCGGCGAAGCCGGTAGCACAGGCGGGCGGGCAGGCCTGGTCGGAAGCACAGCAGACCGGCCACCGAGAGGCGGCCACGGCTGCGGCCGGACACCCGCACCGTGGGAGTGATTCCGCGCCGGCCCCAGGTGCGGCCCTTGGGCGGCTGGCCGGTTACGCCTGAACGCCGTCGTGAAGGCCCTCCGGGAGGCCGGATCGGTGACCACCCGCGGCCCCATCCAGGTGCGCAACGCACTGCACGTGCGGGGCGTCCCCACCAGGGCCTCCGTGCGCGCCCCGAAGTGCGCCATCCCCGGTGGCCCTGAGGGCGTCACCCGTGGGGTCCACCGAGAGGACCTCGAACGTGTACTCGGCCCCCTCTCCGACCTCCAGCCCCCGACCCCCGCCGGATCTGTAGCTACCGATGTAGCTACGCCTCTGACCTGCGACGTAGCGGTCACCCCTACAGCCGTAGCGGCCCCGTAGCTACACCCCCTGGCCCAAAAACCCCGAAGTGACCACCCTCCGCCCCCAGGCCCCGGTACACGTGAAAGGCACAGCATCGTGACCAATATCGAGGAGACAGCCCGATATGGCATCGTTCAGCCACTGGTGCGGACAGTGCCGCACCACGTCCCCGCGCGTTCGCACCTACGGCGAAGCGCTCGACGCTCAGGCCGCTCACCGAGACAGCGATCACGGGGGCCGCACCCCGGTCGGCGATCGCATCGACTGCCACCGCACCCAGGGATGGGCGGACATGGATTCCATCGAGCGGTGGATCACCGCCGCAATCGCAGTCGGGGTGCTCCTGTTCCTGGTGTACCGCACCTGACTCAACCTTCGTACCGGTGAGCCCGTCCGCCGCGCCACTCGATCCAGTGCGGGTCGTCGAGGAGATCCCAGGCGTCGTCGAGGCCGGCCCACCTCAGGAACTCGACGAGGTCACGGTCGTCGCGGGCGAGGCCAGCGATCGCACCGTTGATGGTGACCGCCCGACCGCCTGCTGAGGAAGGGCCGTAAACGACTATCGGGGCGCTCATGCCTCCAGGGTGGCCCGGGGCGTCGGCGGCCGCATCCGGCTGGCCCAGTCCGGCATGCGGATCGGTGTAAGACGCACGAGGATCGGTGTATGAGGCACGAGGATCGGTGTGCGGGTGGTGGCCGAGATGTCTCTCCCGGCTGCGGCTGGACTGCCGCCCGACCGGACCGCAGGGGGGCCTGGAGGTATGCATGCCGTCGACGATCTGGAGCGGGGCCATCAGCTTTGGCCTGGTCACGATCCCTTGCAAGGTGATTGCGGCTACGGAGGATCACTCGATCCGCTTCCACCAGGTCCACTTGGAGGACATGGGCAGAGTCCGCACCCGGAAGGTGTGCGAGATCGACGGTGAGGTCGTGCCGCAGGAGGAGATCGGCAAGGGCTACGAGCTCACCAAGGACGAAACGATTGCCGTCACGGACGAAGAGCTCGACCAGATGCCGCTGCCCACAGCCAAGGCGATCGAGATCATGGCGTTCGTGGACGCCGACTCGATCGACCCGGTGCGAATCGGTGACAGCTACTACCTGGCAGCCGATGGGCAGGTAGCCGCCAAGCCGTACACCCTGCTCCGCAAGGCGCTGGAGCGCTCCGACAAGGTGGCCGTCGCGAAGTTCGCCTGGCACAACCGCGAACGGTTGGGCCTGCTGCGCGTCCGCGACAACGTCATCGTGCTCCACGAGATGCGATGGCCGGACGAGATCCGCGACTCCGCTGAGCTGGCCCCGAAGGAGACCAAGCTGGATGAGGGCGAGATCGAGCGAGCCCTGCAGCTGATCGACTCCATGACCGCCGACGACATCTCTGGGTTCCGGGACGCGTACAGGGCCGCCCTGGAGGAACTGATCGAGGCGAAGACTGAAGGCAAGGAACCGGCCCAACCGGCTGAGGGCGAGGCGCAGCAGCCCGGACAGCTCGTCGACCTGATGGCCGCCCTGAACGCCAGCGTGGAGAAGGCCCGCGAGGCCCGCGGGGAGACCGGCGAGCGCGCCACCGTCCACGAGATGACGCCCCGCAAGAAGACGGTCGCCACGAAGAAGACGACAGCGAAGAAGACGCCAGCCAAGAAAGCTGCGGCGAAGAAGACTGCTGGGCGGAAACCGCGCAGCGCCTGACTGCGCGAGCACCCCGAGATCGGTGCCTGGCATCGCCGAGCACTACGCGGCGGCGCACTGGCCGGTCAGCTCTCGTTGACGTCCGTCTTTCGCTGGCGCGACGGGGGGCCTTGTACTCCTTGGCGACGCGGACGCATCCGGCTTCGCTCGCGCGGAAAGGACGCCAACCAGAGCGTCTACATCGGCCTGGCGATCGGCTCACCTCCGCTCGCGCGGAGAGGACTGTGATCGTCCTCGCCTACGACGACGAGTCCTCTCCGTGCGAGCGGAGCAGCTGCGGCCTCGCCGTAGTCGCCGTCCTCGTCAGGGCTCGGATGGACATTGCGCGGATTCAGGCGAAGGCCGGCGAGCGCAACCAGGCCCGGCGAAGCTGAGATGCGCATCGGCGAGCACGACGTCTGCAGCCCCAGCCTGGACCTCGCGATCGCCTGCACCACCCTGTCCGCAGCCGGCCAGCTGCCCACCGAGTGCCTGTCCGGGGTCGCGCTGGTCGGTGAACTCGGCCTCGACGGCAAGCTGCGGATCCCGCCCGGCCCCGATCCGGACCCGGCGGCGGAGCTCGTCATGGACGCGGTCCCAGGTACCGTCCCGGCGCCACTTGGTGAACCAGCGGTGGGCCGCGTCCCAGGGCATCAGATCGCGCGGAAGCATCCGCCACTGGCAGCCCGACCGCAGCACGTAGAACACCGAGTCGAGCACCAACCGGTCTCCGTACCTGCGCATCCCGCCGCCTTTTCGCAGGTCACGCACGGGAAGGAGCGGCTTGATGATCTCCCACATCTCATCGGTCAGGCTGGACGGACAGCATGGGCCGCTGACGGCCTCGGAGTTGTCGCACTGGCACACACCACGTGATCATTCCGGGGCCGTCGCCACGCCCCGAAGGCAGATCACGACCGTCACGCATCACACATGATCAGCCACCCGACAGGCTCTGAGACGTGCGACCAGATGGTTCACATGGACCGAGACTGGCTCACCTTCAGCGAGACAGGTCACCTGTGGCGGATTTCGCGCGCCCTCCACTGCCGGAGGAGGGTCCGGCTGCGCGTGCACAGCTCTCTCGGGGAACTCCTTGAGGAATCTGCTCCGCCCCTTGCGCCGGTCCCTACAATCACACCGTGCTGGGACATAGGGGGAAGGCGAGGACGGGCGCGGGGCGCTCGTCGGGAAACGGGTCGTTCGACGAGACAAGCTGGTGGTGGGTCCCGATCGGCGTCGTGGTGGGGCTCGCTGTGAGCTGGGGTATCGCCGGGCTCATCGAGGGTGGCTGCAGGCGGGGACCGCGCGGCGGCTGCGTGGCAGCGGACGGCTACGAGTTGCATGGGTGGGTGCTTTTTCTCGCAAGCATGCCGGCGATGGCGGTGGTGATCATCGGATTGGCCGCTGGCTACTGGCCACCCACACTGGGCCTTGCTGGCGGCGGTGCAGCCGGTGGTCTGTACGCGCTCGGTCAAGGTCAGACGGAATCGTACGTGATCAGCGCCGGCGTCTTCTTTGCGCTTGCTATCGCGGCGCCCACTGTGACCTTGTGTCGCCGACTGAAGGGCATCCGTTAATCGCCCCCATGCTCACCTCAACGATTCGGGCACGGCGGCCGTCACGTGGGCAGCACGACACCTGCGTTCTGGTCGCTCTCTGGCCTGGAGAGGAACACCCGGTGGCGTGGCAGCTCGATTTCCACCGCGTGAAGCCGCTCGATGCCCTCGGGCCGTGAACGAACGACCCCTTCGCCGTTCACTGAACCTTCGCCAGCTTCGAACGTGCTGGTCGGAGGGGCTGGCGTGAGGGGTGTGGGGCGTACTCACGCTGGCCGCGAGCGAGAGTCTGCGGTCGTCATCATCTGACGGGGTGTCTGGGGGGGCGACTTTACGGTTTCCTCCGCGCCGCGGCCTCGGCGCCACCTACTCTCCGCTTCATGGTGGAGTCCGAGATCGCAGAACGGATCGCCGCGCGCCGCGCGGAACTGGACGAACTCGAAGAACAGCTGGTCAAGCAGCTTGATCAGGTGCGGGACGAGCGAGACGAACTCGCCGTCGCCGAGCGGGTCTGGCGGCGCATGGCCGAACAGTTCGCCGACGAGCAGGCGGCAGCCGCACCGGCCGAGGTGCAGGTGGCGGGACGTGCGGTGTTGCTGGTCCCGCACCGTGAGGGCGGCGTGGACGAGGCCGTGCTGCCGCCGGAGTACCAGCGCATCCTGGCCGCGGTCCGTCAGGCCCGGGCGCCGGTGGTGACCCGGGCCGTCGGCAAGACGTTGGGCCTGGACATCGGGGTGCGGGGCAAGCTGGAGCCGCTGCGGGGGAAGCTGACCCGGCTCGCCGAGCGGGGCTGGCTGCGCAAACAGCCAGACGGCCGGTACGCCGTGCACCTTTGATAACCCGTTGCCTGGGCAGGTGGGGATAGCCCACGATGCCCGGATGCGCTTCTCGATCAATATCCCGAACTTCGGCGACTTCGCCGACCCCCGAAACGTGGCAACCGTCGCGGCGGCAGCCGAGGAGTCCGGGTGGGACGGGCTCTTCGTCTGGGACCACGTCCATTACCGGGGGTACTCGGGGCGGCCCTTCGGGGACGCGTGGATGCTGCTGACCGCGGCCGTACTCGCGACGTCACGGATCCGAGTGGGGACGCTGCTCACTCCGGTAGCTCGATATCGGCCGCAGCAGCTCGCGCGGCAGGTGGCCACCCTGGACAACCTCAGCGGAGGCAGGGTCGTCTTCGCCGCGGGGCTGGGTGGGCCGGTCGAGGACGAGTACGGCAGCTTCGGCGACTCCACCGATCGACGTGTGCTTGCCGAGCGGCTGGACGAAGGGCTGGAGTTGTTGGGGCGGTTCTGGACGGGCGAGGCCGTCGACCATCACGGTCGGCACTACCAGGCGCACAACGTGAGCCTGCAGCCCGCGACCGTGCAGCGGCCCCGGCCGCCGGTGTGGATCGGAGGATTCTGGCCGAACCGTCCGCCCATGCGACGGGCCGCGCGGTGGGACGGCGCGGTGCCTCTGTTCAAGAACGCCCTGCATGGATACCCGCCGGACCCCAAGGACGTGCGGGAGTTGATCACCTATGCGCGCGGTCATCGAGAAAACGACACCCAGCGCCCCTTCGACCTCGTAGTCGGCGGCGCCACTCCGGCGGACGCTGCCAAGGCCAAGGACGTGATCGGCCCGCTGCGCGACGCAGGTGCCACCTGGTGGGACGAACGGCAACTCGATCCCGGCCCCGATGTGGACTGCCTGGCTCCGGTGCTGCGGCGCATCGAGGCGGGGCCGCCGGTACTCAATTAGTTGACCAGCGCCGCGGGCCCTCCGGCCCGGGTGAGGATGGCCGGTTGCGGAACGCAACTGCAGCGCCCCCGACGGTCGTTGAGATGGTGTGAGCAATAACAAAGAATGCGTCGGGGACGCCGTGTCCCTTGTGTATCAGTGCCGCCTCCCCGTGTCCACGAGCACGGTTATCCACCTCGCCGACCTGCTACGGACCCGTCTGAAGGCGATCCGCTCCCCGTTCCGGTCGCTGCCGCCGGGCCGGATCGCGGTGCTCGTGCTGGCGATGCTGCGGCATGACCAGCGCCTGCTGGATCTGGCCGGCGGCAACAACGTCGCGGAGTCTACGCTGCGCCGTTGGCGCGATGAGATGATCGGCCTGCTCGCCGCGAAGGCCGAACGGCTGGACCGCGCCCTGCGCAAGATAGCCCGGCGGGGCGGTGAGGTGGTGCTGATCGACGGCACCTTGATCCCCACGGTGCGCCGCACCGGGAAAGACGACCGGCCCAACTACTCGGGCAAGCACCACCGCCACGGCCTGCACTTCCTCGCCCTGACCGACGAGAAGGGCAGACTGATCTGGATCTCCTCCGGCCGACCGGGACGCACCCACGACGCCACCGCCGCCCGCCGCGACAAGATCGTCGAACACCTCAAGGCCGCGGGCCTCGGCGCCCTGGCCGACCTCGGCTTCCTCGGCATGGACAAGCCTGACGACCCCGACGAACTGGTCATCGTCACCGGCTTCAAGGCCACCCGGGCGAGAAAGCTCAGCCCCGGGCAGAAGCAGGCCAACCACGTCCTGGCCGCCGCCCGCGCCCCCGTCGAGCACGGCTTCGCAAACCTGAAGTCGTGGCGCATCCTCTCCAAGCTGCGCACCGACCCGGCCCGCGCCACCGCCCTCCTGCGAGCACTGCTCGTCCTGACCGACCTCGAAGTCAACCGCTGACCGTGCCAGATGATCAAGAGCGCAGACTGTCGCCGGCGATCAGCGTGAGCATCCCAAATAGGCACCACACCAGCCCCTCCGACCAGCACGTTCGAAGTTGGCGAAGCTTCACTGATCTACACCCCGCGCCCACGCTGGTCCGGCATGATCTGGGCATGGACGAATGGAAGTACACACTTCTCAACGGCGTGATATCCACGGT
>NZ_JBHVEE010000060.1:0-55040 GCF_042802415.1 Streptomyces sp. NPDC057486
ACGGAACGTTCCGTCGACGGGCGCCGTACATACACAGATACCCTTGACACGTGACCGACGCCCAAGAGACCGCAGCAGACACTTCACTGCGAACCACCGGGGGCGCTCCCCCGGACGACGTCGCCCCGGCGCCGATCCCCTTGCTCGAACCTCGCGAGGGCATTCCCCCGGTGGTGGCCTCCGACGACGCCCTCGCCCGGGTGGTCGCGGCCTTCGCCGCGGGCACCGGCCCCGTCGCCGTCGACGCCGAGCGCGCCTCCGGCTACCGCTACGGCCAGCGCGCCTATCTCGTGCAGCTGCGCCGTGACGGTGCGGGCAGCGCGCTGATCGACCCGGTCGGCTGCCCCGACCTGTCGTCGCTCGGCGAGGCACTGCACGGCAGCGAGTGGATCCTGCACGCCGCCACCCAGGACCTGCCCTGTCTGCGCGAAATAGGGATGACCCCCACCGGGCTCTTCGACACGGAACTCGCCGGGCGGCTTGCCGGATTCCCGCGGGTCGGCCTCGGCGCGATGGTCGAGAGCGTGCTCGGCTACGCGCTGGAGAAGGGGCACTCCGCCGTCGACTGGTCCACCCGCCCGCTGCCCGATCCCTGGCTCCGCTATGCCGCGCTCGATGTCGAGCTGCTGATCGATCTGCGCAACGCCCTGGAGGGGGAGCTCGACCGTCAGGGCAAGCTGGAGTGGGCGCAGGAGGAGTTCGACGCGATCGCGGCGGCGCCCCCCGCTCCCCCGCGCAAGGACCCGTGGCGCCGCACGTCCGGCATGCACAAGGTGCGCCGTCGCCGCCAGATGGCGGTCGTACGGGAGCTGTGGAACGCCCGCGACCAGGTCGCGCAGCGCCGCGACATCTCGCCCGGCAAGGTGCTCGGCGACGCGGCGATCGTCGAAGCGGCCCTCTCGATGCCGGCCAATGTCCAGGCCCTGACCGCCCTGCCCGGCTTCGGTCACCGGATGGGACGGCGTCAGCTGGAGCAGTGGCAGGCGGCCGTCGAGCGGGCCAAGGCGCTGCCCGAAGCCGAGCTCCCCCAGCCGGGCCAGCCTCTCGCGGGCCCGCCGCCGCCGCGCTCCTGGGCGGACAAGGACCCGGCGGCCGCCGCCCGGCTGTCGGCGGCCCGCGCCGCGGTGTCGGAGCTCGCCGAGCGGCTGCACATGCCGCAGGAGAACCTGATCACGCCGGACACGGTGCGCCGCGTCTGCTGGGAGCCGCCGAAGAGTCCTACGCCGGGTGCGGTCGAGGACGTGCTCACCTCGTACGGGGCACGGCGCTGGCAGGTCGAACAGGTGGCACCGCTGCTGGTCCGCGCGCTGACCCAAGCCGCCTGAGCGGTTTCCCGAGGTCGAATTCGGGCCAGGTTGTGCGGCCCGCGGCCGCTCCGTCGCGTCCATCGCCGGACGGGCTCATCGTGAGCCCGCCCGGCGATCGGCGTTTCCGGCCCGTCCGGCGACGGAGGGTGAAACGACCGCGCGCCCGGCCCCGCCCGCATGTGACCTTCGCCGCTCCCGCCGTGGGGGGTGGGCAGTCTGGTTACCCGCAAGTAGCATGAGGGGGTGCGGCACGCCTCTGGGGCGTGCTCCGCAGCAGTGCCATCCCGCACCCTGGAGGAGAGCCATCGTGCCTCGTACCATCCGGGACGTCGTCTTCGTCGACGGCGTCCGCACCCCGTTCGGCAAGGCGGGCCCGAAGGGCATCTACCACGAGACCCGCGCCGACGATCTCGTCGTGAAGGCCATCCGGGAGCTGCTGCGCCGCAACCCGGACCTGGACCCCGCCCGTATCGACGAGGTCGCCATCGCCGCGACCACGCAGATCGGCGACCAGGGCCTGACGCTGGGCCGGACCGCCGGAATCCTGGCCGGTCTGCCGCAGTCGGTGCCCGGCTACTCCATCGACCGCATGTGTGCGGGCGCCCTGACCGCCGTCACGTCGACGGCCGGTTCGATCGCCTTCGGCGCGTACGACGTCGTCGTCGCCGGTGGTGTCGAGCACATGGGCCGCCACCCGATGGGCGAGGGTGTCGACCCGAACCCGCGTTTCGTGTCGGAGAAGCTGGTCGACGAGTCCGCCCTCTTCATGGGGATGACCGCGGAGAACCTGCACGACCGGTACCCGCAGATCACCAAGCTCCGCGCCGACGAGTACGCGGTCCGCTCGCAGGAGAAGGCCGCCAAGGCGTACGCCAACGGCAAGATCCAGCAGGACCTGGTGCCGATCTCCGTTCGTCGCACCAACGCCGAGGCCGGCGAGACGGGCTGGGGCCTGGTCACCGCCGACGAGCCGATGCGTCCGGGCACCACGCTGGAGTCCCTGGCCGGTCTGAAGACGCCGTTCCGTGCGCACGGCCGCGTCACCGCGGGTAACGCCGCCGGCCTCAACGATGGCGCCACCGCCTCGCTGCTCGCCGCCGAGGACGTCGCCCGCGAGCTCGGTCTCCCGGTCAAGATGCGCCTCGTCTCGTACGCCTTCGCGGGTGTCGAGCCGGAGGTCATGGGCTACGGCCCGATCCCGTCGACCGAGAAGGCCCTCGCCAAGGCCGGTCTGTCGATCGGTGACATCGGTCTCTTCGAGATCAACGAGGCGTTCGCCGTCCAGGTGCTCGCCTTCCTCGACCACTACGGCATCGCCGACGACGACGCGCGCGTCAACCAGTACGGCGGCGCCATCGCCTACGGTCACCCGCTGGCCTCCTCGGGTGTGCGTCTGATGACGCAGCTGGCCCGCCAGTTCGAGGAGCAGCCGAACGTCCGCTACGGCCTGACCACCATGTGCGTCGGCTTCGGCATGGGCGCGACGGTCATCTGGGAGAACCCGAACTTCGACGGAGGCAACAAGTGAGCTCCACCACTGAGCTTCTGAAGGGCGCAGCCGAGCTGTTCCCGGGTGAGGTCGTCACGCAGGCGCACGTACGCCACCTCGATCTCCCGGCGGGTGCGGGCAGGTTCGCCCTCATCACGCTGGACAACGGCCTGGACCACACCAAGCCGACGACCTTCGGGCCGCAGTCGCTGGCGAACCTGAACGCGGCCGTCGACCAGGTCGAGAAGGAAGCCGCCGAAGGCGCGATCACCGGTATCGGTATCACCGGCAAGCCGTTCATCTTCGCGGTCGGCGCCGACCTCAAGGGCGTCGAGCTGCTGAAGAACCACGACGACGCGCTCGCCATCGGCAAGGGCGGCCACGACGTGTTCCGCCGCCTCTCCGGTCTCGCGGTCCCGACGTTCGCGTACTACAACGGCGCGGCGATGGGCGGCGGTGTCGAGGTCGGTCTGCACTGCTCGTACCGCACCGTCTCCAAGGCGCTGCCCGCGTTCTCGCTGCCCGAGGTCTTCCTCGGTCTGGTCCCCGGCTGGGGCGGCTGCGCCCTGCTGCCGAACCTGATCGGTGCCGACCGCGCCGTCTCGGTGATCATCGAGAACTCGCTGAACCAGAACCGTCAGCTCAAGGGCAAGCAGGTCTTCGAGCTCGGGATCGCCGACGCCCTCTTCGAGGGTGCGGACTTCCTGGAGCAGTCGCTGATCTGGACCGCGAACGTGCTGAACGGCACGGTCACGGTGGAGCGCCCCGAGATCGACCGCGGTGACGCCTGGGACCAGGCCGTCGCCCGTGGCAAGGCCATCGCCGACTCCAAGGTGCACGGCGCCGCTCCGGCCGCGTACCGCGCGCTGGAGATCATCGCCGCGGCGAAGGACGGCGACCTGAGCGCCGGCTTCGACGCCGAGGACCGGGCCCTCGCGGACCTGATCATGGGCGGCGAGCTGCGGTCCGGGATCTACGCCTTCAACCTGGTCCAGAAGCGTGCCAAGCGCCCGGCCGGTGCCCCGGACAAGTCCCTGGCCCGCCCGGTCACCAAGGTCGGCGTCGTCGGCGCCGGTCTGATGGCCTCGCAGCTGGCGCTGCTGTTCCTGCGCCGCCTGGAGGTGCCGGTCGTCCTGACCGACATCGACCAGGAGCGCGTCGACAAGGGTGTGGGCTATGTCCACGCCGAGATCGAGAAGCTGCTCGGCAAGGGCCGGATCAACCAGGACAAGGCCAACCGCCTCAAGGCCCTGGTCACCGGTGTGCTGGACAAGGCCGAGGGCTTCTCCGACGCCGACTTCATCATCGAGGCCGTCTTCGAGGAGATCGGCGTCAAGCAGCAGGTGTTCGCGGAGGTCGAGGCGGTCGCCCCGGCGCACGCGATCCTCGCCACCAACACCTCGTCCCTCTCGGTCACCGAGATGGCCTCGAAGCTGCAGCACCCGGAGCGGGTCGTCGGCTTCCACTTCTTCAACCCGGTCGCGATCCTCCCCCTGCTGGAGATCGTCCGCGGCGAGCAGACCGACGACGCCTCGCTGGCCACGGCGTTCGGTGTGGCACGGAAGCTGAAGAAGACCGCGGTGCTGGTGAAGGACGCCCCGGCGTTCGTCGTCAACCGCATCCTCACCCGCTTCATGGGCGAGATCCAGAACGTCATCGACGAGGGCACCCCGGTCGATGTCGCCGAGAGGGCCATCGAGCCCCTCGGTCTGCCGATGTCCCCGCTGGTGCTCCTGGAGCTGGTCGGGCCGGCCATCGGTCTGCATGTCTCCGAGACGCTGAACCGCGCCTTCCCCGAGCGTTTCACCGTCTCCGAGAACCTCGCGGCGGTCGTCAAGGCCGGCAAGCGCGGCTTCTACGTGTACGACTCGGGCAGGCCGAAGCTGGACCCGGAGGTCGCCGCGCTCCTCGAGCAGGGCGATGTCGTCCTGTCCGAGGAGCAGGTCCGCGACCGCGTCCTGGACGCGGTGGCGCAGGAGATCGGTCTGATGCTGGACGAGGGTGTCGTCGCCGAGGCCCAGGACATCGACCTCTGCCTGATCACCGGTGCGGGCTGGCCCTTCCACCTGGGCGGCATCACGCCGTACCTGGACCGTGAGGGCGTCTCGGAGCGGGTGAACGGCAAGAAGTTCCTGGCGCAGGGCGTGGCGAGCGTTCCCGCGTAGCACCTGGTCGACAACGGCGGCGGGCCGTACAGGATCCTTCCTGTACGGCCCGTTCGTCGTGTCGCGCGGCGCTCAGCGGCCCTTCCGGGGGACGACCGCGATGGCGTTGGAGACCTTCCGCGGGCGCCGGTCGTCGGTCCGGCCCGCGCCCGAGGGACTGTTGCGCACCCGGTCCCGGACCACCATCGTGCTCGAACCCCCGCCGTCAAGATTCATCGCGTCGACCGCGCCGAGGGAAAGCAGAACCTCCGCCGCCTCGGGCAGGGTCACGCCCGCGCTGACGCCCGGCCTTCGCCCGTCGAACACAACGAGCAGCAGAGTGCCGTCCGCGCGGACTCCGGCGACCGTACGGGGTGCACGGGTGCGCACAGCCCCTTCGGAAACCCCGTTCGCGGCGGCATTGATCCAGGTCCGGCCGGATCGGACCAGCGCCGGGCCGGCCCCGAAGACCGAGGCCCGGTCCCCGCGGACCCGTACTCCGTGCGCGTCGGTCAGCACGGACGACACGGCAAGCCTCCGCCCAGGCCGTGCGTGCGCGCGCAGCCAGTCGGCCCCGGAGCCGATACCCACGAGCGTCCGGCCGCCGTCCGGCACAGCGCCCCCTGCGGGACTGCGTACGCCGACCACCGTGGACCGCGCGTCGAGGACCGCCTCGACGCTACCCCGGCCCGCATACGGGGTCGCAGTGCCCCACTGCGCGGGGAAGTCGACGATCTCGTCGGGGTCCTCGCAGATCCGCCCCGGGAGCGGGTCCGTGGTAAGCGCGCCGGTGTCGGCGAGCCGGTCGCCGCCCACTCCCCCGCAGCCGACGATGCGGCCAGGTACCCGGTCGGTGCCGTCCACGACAGCGCGTGCACCGTCGGAGGAGGTGACGCGGGTGGCGGAGCGCAACTCGGTGATGCGGGGGCGTTCTCCGGGGCCCGGAAGGATCAGCGCGGTACGGCCTCCCGCCGCCTCGCTCAGCAGAGTGCCGCGTGACATGTAGAGGCCGAGCGGATCGCCCTTGTAGCGGACGGAGTCCGAGTCGAAGAAGGTGCCGTTGACAGCCGCGACCGCACCCGCTCGGCGTGCCAGCTCGCGGACGGTGTCGGTGGTCGCGACCGAGGCGCCGTGCACGCCCTCGACGTCCACGGCTGCGTCCTGGGCCACCGTCAGCACGCTCGTCCGTACCGGACTGCCGTCGTTCAGCCTCCGGACCGACTGGGTGAACGAGACGCCGTCGGGCAGAGGTTGGGTGGAAGGGGCTGTGGCAGACGGGGACGAGGCATGCGTGGGTACATCTCCGTCCCGGCCGCTGCTCCCCGCGTCGGAGGCCGACCGGGCACTGCACCCGGCCAGCAGTGGCGCGAGGGCCAGTGCCGCGACTCGTACGGACCAGCGTCCGTTCACGAAGCCCCCTGTTCCGGGCACCGAGCGGGGTCGGGGCCGCGCATGTGTGCGGGGATTCGCCTTCAGAAATCCGCCATATGACGGTGCGGATGCTATCAACCGGCACATCGCCCGAGCAGTGCGGCCACCCTGAATTCGGGGTCGACTGGCACAGTGGTGGACGGATACACTCAAACGCACTTCCGCGGGCAGCCGTGTCCGGAATCACAGCAGAGCAGGCAAGGGTATCTCGATGACTACACCAATCCCTCCTCTGGTGCCGAATCGTGCGGCGATCGACCGTCGGAGTGTGGTGACATCCACAGACGCTTCGGGTCCGTTCCCCGTGGAGTACCGCTTTCGCCCGGCAGAGGGTGACGCACGCCACCTGATCGTCATCTTCTCGGGCTTCGCAGCGCCCAACGGCTACCACTTCGCCGGAAAATCACTGAACGATCTGCGCGCCAACATCCTCTGGATCCGCGACGAGTTCGACGGGCACTACAGCTACTACCTCTGCCGGAACATGGATTTCGGTATCGAGGGGGCAGTCGCCGGGCTGATCGAGAGAACGATGTCGGGGCTCGGCCTGACGCGTGAGCAGGTCAGCCTGCTGGGTGTGTCGAAGGGCGGAAGTGCGGCCCTCTATTTCGGCTTGAAGTACGGATACCGGAACATTGTCACGGTCGTACCCCAGTTCCTTATCGGCGACTATGTGCGCGACCGGGCGGAAACGGGCCGGTACATGCTCGGCGAAATGATGCCGCAGCAGAACGTCGACTCGCTGAACAGTGCGATCCCCAGCTTGCTCAATGCATACGGCGGGCAGGGACACAACATCTACCTGTTCACCTCCGAAGCCGACGAACAGTACGAGAAGGAGATCAATCCGCATCTCCAACTGTTCTGGGGATGCGCCAACTTCAACTTCATTCGTACGAACTCCTCGATGGTGCGCCAGCACGGCGAGGTGTCCGGATACAACCTGCCGCTCGTCACCGGCGTCCTGGCGTCCCTCACGGAGGGCGCCGAGCCCCGGCTGGGCTTTGTGGAGAACGGAAACCCACAGGTCAACGAGGTTGAGCGGAGCATCTATCTGGCGGAGCTGCGGCAGTCCGACCAGCTGATCGCGGTGCTCAACAAACAGGACATCCGCGGCGCCGGGCTGCTTCTGTCCGGGCATGCGTTCATCCCGGGGGAATCCCCTTACCCGCAAGGTTTCCTGACGAAGACCCTGGTCGCGGAAGGGGCCGGTGGCCGCCATTGGGAGTTCCCCTTGGCATCCACCGAGGCCAAGCATCTCTACAGCCTGTACTTCGACCGCTTCGCCTGCGACTATCCCAATGGCGGATTCGAGCCGGAGAGTCCCTCAGGCATTCTTGTGAATGAGCTCCCGGCCGGGGCGTACGACCTTTCGGTACGAGTGGCCAGCCCTACCGAAGGAATAGACCGGCGTACTGCGCTGGCCGCGCGCCGCCCGTTCGACCTGCGGCGGCCTTTCGGCGGGACCGAGATATCACTCATCGGTGACACGAAGAAGGTGCGACTGCTGCGGCGTCCCATCCTCGGACAGTACTCGCAGGAGACGGCTTTCTCGCTGGAGAACACCTGGCTCAAGGAGCGCACGTTCCACGTCGAGGGGACTTTCTTCATCCATGGCATCGAAGCGGCGGCGCACGGTCACGCGAGCTACTACCTGGTACTGCGCGGCGACCGGACCGTCTATTCGTTCCGACTCGGCATGTCACGCAAGCCGGCAGCGATCCGCGGACACATCCGGCGCGGCGATTTCGGCAACTACGACTTCGCCTATTTCGCCACATCGGGCTACAAGGGAATTTCACTGAAGAACGCGGTACCGGGTGATTACGAGGTGCATATCTCGATGAGCACCGGAGGTTCCCTTTTCTCCGCACCGGCCGGGACCGTGACGCTGAACTGAAAAGGGAAACCCGAACGGTCCACATTCACGACTGTACGGCTATCGCTCCGGGTGAGGCTCCGAAGTCTCCGATATGCACCGTCACTTCCGACCACACCCGGTGCCCCCGGTCGTCCTCGTAACACAATTCGAATCGGTCGTACCCCAGGTGCCCCGGGTCGGCGTCATAGGTGACGCTCCCGTCGGCTCCGCAGGTGAGCAGGCCGTGCCCGGCGATGCCGACGCCCATGAACCGCAGGCCGGCTGCCGGACTGTGGCCGGCAGGCAGCACCGCACGGCCGCCCTGTCGCAGCACCATGCTCTGTCCTCGCAGCATGTGGCGTCGCACCCGGAACCCGCGGTCCGAGACCGCAGTCGAGGGGATGAGCTTGTCGCCCTGGGTCGTCATCAGACCGATGATCACCCGTGGCAGCAGCACCGCTCCTTCGACGGCGTCGTCATGGATACGGACCAGGCAGTTCACCGTGCGGGGGTCCGTGCCGCTCGCGTAGGTGGCGTACCGCCCGTTCGTCAGATGACTCATGCCCTGGTGGCGGACCATCTTCGCGTGGTCGCCCAGCATGTCGTCAAGCAGATAGCCGTAGGTGCGGTAGGCGCCGCCGACCGGCATGACGGACAGGGCGAGGCCGAACTCCTGGCCGGGCGTGACCGGCAGGGCCGGGTCGATATCGGCGAACAGTTCGAGGGTCCCGCCCACCTGTGGCATCTGGGGGTGCGTCACCCAAGCACGGACAAGTGGATACCAGTCGTTCACAACAAGGCCTCACTCATCTCTGCGGATGCGGCGCGACCGCCCACCCGGGACTTGGTCAACTTCTCGAAGACTTCGTCGTCGAGAAACTCCACGGCCGCCTCAGGGACCTTCGCTTCGAGGTTTCTGAAGTGGTTCGAGGTGAGTACTCCCTGGGCGCACATCTCGCCCGCCACGAACCGGGCACATTCCACGGCTCCATGGCCGCGGAGATGGGTGTTGTCTGCGATGCCCTCGGGGAAGTTGGGGTCCTCGCCCGGCTCCATGTACAGGAACAGCTGCTTGGTCCCTTCCGCCCCTGCCTGACGCCACCATTCGACGCTCCACTCGTTGAGGTCGATGAGCGGTACGGACAGGCCCGCGGCGAGTTCACGCATGGCCGTCGGGTAGAGCCCGAGCGGACGTCGCATGTTCCCGTGATCGTCGAAAACCCGGCGTTCGTGACTGGTCACCAGCACCGGATGCGCCCCCCGTGCCCGCGCGCCCAGCACGTACTTGCGCAGGTACCGCTGGTAGTCGCCGAACGGCTCCGTGAAGCGGCCGTCGCCGGGCTTCATATCGATCAGACCGAACGAGACCAGCAGCAGATCGCCCGGGGCGATGTTCTCCAGGATCCAGTCGAGCCGGCCGCGCTCCACGAAGCTGCGCGAACTCGCCCCGGCACGGGCCGCGTTCACCACCTCGGCGTTCTGGATGAAAATCTGGAGCACCTGGCCCCAGCCGGTCATCGGTGCCATGCTCCGCGGACGGCTGGTCACGCTGGAGTCGCCGGCCAGGAAGACCCTCAGATGCCGCACGTCGTCACGCCCTTTCACGCAGGTTCTCTTCGGGCCGCCCCATGACGAGCGGGGTGGACATCCGGCCTGGATCGCCACCTGCGGCGGCATCCATCGAATCGATCACGTCGAAGGCCCGCTCGCAGTTGTTCGTGTCGCGCAGGACGAAGAACTCCTCCGCGCGGCGGCGGAATTCGGGCTCGACCTCGAAGTCGCGGGTGATGGAGGCGATGATCTCGTCGACCGCCTGGTCGACGCGTCCGCACGCCGGGCCGAAGCCGTCGCGAGCGAGGTCGAAGTAGCCGCGCTTGTAGTGCTTGCTGTAGAACGCCTCGTCGTCGAAGTTGGTGTAGACGATCGGCTTGCCCATGTACGCGACGTCGAAGAACACCGACGAGTAGTCGGTCACGAGCATCGAGCACTCCCGCATGGCCAGCTGGACGTCCCGTCCGGTCGAGGAGACCGTGATGGACGGGTGGTCGATCCGGAAGTGCTTCAGGTACGGCCTGATCTCGTAGTGCGGCATGAACTCCAGCTCCACGTTGTAGTACTGGAGCGCCTTCAGCAGCCGCTTGTCGCGCAGCAGTGCGGAGAAGAACCGGTAGTACTCCGAGGCCGCGAAGGGGATCTCCGGCTTGGCCGCCTTGTTGTAGGAGGGGGCCACGATGTCGCGTCGCCAGGTGGGCATGACCAGGATCTTGCGCTGACCGGGCACCGGCTTGAGCGCGTCGTAGCGCGGAAGGCCGGTGGCGGCCACCCGGTCGTAGCCGTAGCCGCAGTGCTCCGCGTAGTAGGCGCGCTCGCTGCGGCCGGTGGTGAGGACCATGTCGACGTTCGTGACCTGGGCATGGATGGAACCGACGACGTCGTTGTAGACGACGCCGTGCTGCAGGAACACCCGCTTGTAGCGCAGCAGATCGCCGTAACCGCGCAGGAAGGCCCGCTTGGACAGGCCGGGGAAGCCGAGGTATGCCTCCAGGTCGTAGGCGTTGATGAGCCGAGTGGCGTGCAGCAGGTAGGCGCGGTACTTCCAGGAGAGCCGGTCGATGACCTGGCCCAGATGGTCGATCTTCTCGCGGTCCGCGGCGTCGCCGTTGATCGCGTAGTACACCTTGCGCCTGGGCTCGTTCTCCCTGATCCACTTGAACAGGTGGTACGAGTTGTCCTGCGCGGTGTCCTCGCGCTCACCGATGATCCAGATGTCCTTGCCGTGCAGCTTCGGATACGTCAGCCAGTACAGCAGCCTGGTGCGCCAGCCGGAACGGCCGGGCAGCGAGTTCCGCAGCTCCTCACGGAAGCGGCTCAGCGCGTACCGCGCCTTGCGCAGCGGGCCGGTGACCCGGCGCAGGATCACCGTCTCGTTGCCGCCGATGGTCATCCGTACCCGGGCACGGCCCGACCGGTGCACGCCCTTGAAGCGGTGCAGCATCTGACGGGCCTCGACCGGCATGTCGTGTCGGCGCTCGCCGTCGTGGACGCGCATCCGCAGGGTCAGATCGTGGTTGGAGAGACGGGTCAGGTCTCCCGGGCGGGCGACGGCGCGCCAGCCCGCGTACCAGTCCTGTTCCTTGCGTGCCCTCCAGCGGTCGCGCCGATAGACCTGCTCGACGGTGAGGGATGCCTCTTCGACGCCGTCGCTCAGCACGAGTTCGATGCGGTTGCTGAACGGTCGGCTGATGTCGACGCCCGAGAAGACCAGCAGGCCCTCGAACCTGAGGTGTTCGCCGTCGACGACGAAGGTCTCCAGGACGGCCTTCTGGCGGTCGACCCGCAGCAGGGTGGTCTCGGTGCGGTCCTGCTCCAGGCGCCGGTGCATGCCGGCGTCGTCGATGAGCAGCTCGGGGCGGTAGGCCGGTTTGGCGTACGGGTCGCAGAACAGCTCGTAGTTGCCGGTCCGCACGGCGTGGTGCTGAAGCTGTGCCATGGGGGAGGTCGCATACTGGAGGATCAGCTCGTCGGGCAGCTGCTCATAGATCTCGACCAGGGCAGGGAAGATCCCGGCGATCTCCGCGCGGCTCATGATCCGGTGGATGTTGCGCAGATGCGGCTGCATCGTACGGACCACGAATCGCATCGCGAGACGGGCGGCCCGCACGCTCAGGCGTTCCGTCATCCGGACGATGTGACGGCAGAGCCGGATCAGCTCCTGGGTCTTCACCGGGTCGTTCCAGGCCAGGTCGAACATCGAGTCCCGGCGCTGGGGGTCGCGCTCGAAGGAGGTGGCCGTCGGTGCGGTGGTCACGATACGGGCGTGCAGCAGCGCCGGTACGGTGAGCCAGGCGCCCTCGAAGCCGGGGCCGTGACCGCTGCGCAGCCCGTGCCGACGCAGCAGCGAGGTCTTGAACAGCTTGCCGCCCAGTTCGGTGGAGAAGATCACGTACGGGGCGTCGTCGAGCCGATCCGCGTGGCGGGCGTCCTTCTCGAAGTACCGCTTCCACGGTTCGTCGCCGAACCTGCGCGCGCCGGGGAAGTTGTCGTGGTCCCCGACCACCACATCGGCCTTGGCCCGGCGGGCGGCGGCGACCAGTCGGCCGATGCTGTTCTCGCCCATGATGTCCTGGGCGCGGGCGAAGGCCACATACGGCGCCTTCACGTACCGCAGACCGTTGTCGAAGCTGGAGCGGGCTCCCAGGGCGATCTGGCTGATCACCTCGGTATTGGCGTGGAACGCAGCGAAGTCGGCGAGCTGCGCGGCGGTCGCGTCGGTGGACCCGTCGTCGACGAGGATCACCTGCGTCGTCGCGAACTCGCGCTGGGCGAGAAGCGAGCTGAGGAACTCGTAGAGGTTGTACTCGTCGTTGTGGCAGTGCACGACGAGGGCGGCCGCGTACTTGTCGGGCCTGCGGTTCACGGCCCCCGCGGCCGGCTTGTCCTGCCACCAGAGCCAGGGAGTGCCGCGCGGTCGGTCGGTCGCCTGCTGCTCGGCCGTCTCGGGACGCAGGGCGAGATTGCCGCTGACCGTTTCGTAGATCTCGTACGTCGCTCCGTCGCCGCGGTAGCGCTCCCGCTCGATGTCGAGTCCGGTCACGCAGACGGTGGTGGTGGCCCGCTCCCCGCCGTGCCGGATCTGCACGAAGAGGTTCCAGTTGCCGGCCCGGCCCGCCTTGCCGAGGGTCGCGTCCAGGTCGACGGCGGTGTGGTAGTGGATGAAGTCGTCGTCGACGTCTATCCCGGTGACGTCGAAGGTGTGGTCGGCCTTCGTGCTGCGGCGGCGCAGTACGGCGGTGAGTTCCAGTCTGTCCTTGGGGCCGACCCGGCCGAACTGGTTACGGATGTAGCCGCTGACGTGGAGCGTGCCGTCGTGTATCTCCGCCCGGGTGGCCTGATTGAACAGCCGGGAGTCGGAGAGGCTGTTGCCACTCAGATCGAGGTCGGTGACGTCGAGGAAGCGCTCGGCGTGCGGCCGGCCCAGCAGCGCTGCCGACCAATAGACCTTGCCGTTGCGTTCCACCAGGTCGGAGCTGAGCACGCTGCGTCGCTGGGTGTAGTCCGAGACGGTGAGCGCCAGGTCGACACGGCCGTGGAGCAGGCTGAAGGCGCGGACCCGCTCCAGCGGTCCGCACAGGTCGTAGACGCTGGGCGGAAGAGTGCGCAGATACGGCGCGACGAGGTCCGCGAAGCCCTTGCGAAACGTTTCGTCACCCGCGCGCAGTTCCGGGGTGTACAGCCGCAGATCGTGCGAGAGGAACTTCGCCGCCTTGTGCGCCAGCAGGTCCTCGGCACCGTTGTGGATCAGGAAGGCGTCGGCGTACTGGTGCACCAGCACCCGGTCGCGGATGCTGCGCAGTTCGCCGCGGCGGTTGGTGATGGAGGGTGCGTCGGTCTCCCGTTCCCAGATCCACCGGTACACGGGGGTGGCCATCAGGGTGACGGACCGCGCGCAGTACCAGGCAACCGTGGAGAAGTAGGTGTCCTCGAAGAAGACCTCCTCGGGAAACCGGATGCCGTTGTCCAGGAGGAAGTCGATCCGGTAGAGCTTGGCCGCGGCGATCGGGTCCTCGAAGAGCTCGGGCATGACGCGCAGCCCGCCCTCGACGGTGCGATCGGTGCCGTACAGCTGCGGCTGCCAGATCGTGATCTCGTCCTTGGCGAGGTTCACGCGCAGGGCGCGGCCCGCGGTGATGTCGGCGCCTGTGGCGAGCGCCGACTCCAGGAGTGACTCGCAGGCCTTGTGCGGCAGCTCGTCGTCCGCGTCAAGGAACATCAGGTAGTGGCCGGAGGCCACCGCGATGCCGTTGTTGCGTGGGGCGCCGACGCCACCGCTGTTGTGTGTGCGTTCGACGATACGGACGCGGGGGTCGCGGGCGGCGTACTCCTGGGCGACGGCGAGCGTGCCGTCCGTGGAGGCGTCATCCACGACGATCACCTCGACCCGCGGATGGGTCTGGCGCAGCGCCGACTCCAGCGCGCGGCCCAGGGTGGCACTGGCGTTGAACGCCCCGATGACGATGGAGACCTGGTATTGCGGGGAGGCGACCGGAGTGTTCATCGCAGGGGCCCTTCGGCCTCCGCCCAGTTCACATCAGCGTGTGGCCGGGGCGGGTGGATGAAGGGGGCCGACGGTCCTGCGGAGATGGTGTCGCTCGGGCTCCCGTAGTGGTAGCCGGCGTCGAATTGGGGTTCCGGGTACGGCTGGAAGCCCGGGTCCTCGTACGGTTCGGGGGCCGGGAAGCGCTGCTCCACGGGTATCGCGCCGACGCCGCGGTCAGGGGCGGCCGCCTGGTCGAGGTCGGCGGCGCGGCGGTGCCGGCCGGCGCGCAGATGGTTCGCGACGGTGCCCCCCGGGGTGGCGGCGGGGGCGAGCTCCTCCATGACCCGGGTGAAGTCACGGGTGGAGAGCCAGAACTTGTACATGATCACGAGTTCGAAGAGGCCGAGAAGAATCGCGGAGACGGCGGTGGTCCAGAGGATCTGCCCGATCAGCGGCCCGACGATGAAGATGAACATCTGGAACTCGATGCCGCTGATGAGGTGCGGCCGGACGCGGCTGCGCAGCAGCGCCTGGCGCAGCCGGGTGTACCAGGGGAAGCGGTCGCGGAACTGTGCGTGCAGGTCCACGACGCCGGCGGCCTGCTGCTTGAGGATGTCGGCCTCGACGCCGGGGTTCTCGCGGAGCAGGTCCTCCATGAAGACGACCTTCGGCTCCTGCGGAGCGGCCGCCTGCGCCTGCTCGGCCTCCAGCCGGGCCGCCTCCTTGACCTTCTCGATCTTCGTACGCATCGACATGCGCATCTTGTAGATCTGGAGGGCGTCGACATACCTGAGCATGTCGAGGAAGACCACGACGAGGGCGGCGATCAGGTACCAGGCGCTCTCCGTGCGGAGGTACTGACCACCCATCAGTGCGAGCGCGCAGAAGAGCACCCTGATGCGGTCGAAGACGTAATCCAGCCATCCGCCGAAGACGGTGCCGTTGCCCTTGAGACGGGCCAACTTCCCATCGATGCAGTCCAGAATGAAACTGACGTGATAGAGGGCCGCGCCGATGATCAGGGACTGCGCGTCGCCACGGAGGAAGAAGCCCGCCGAACCGAGGCCGACGAAGAGAGCGCTCCAGGTCACCCCGTTGGGGGTGATGAATCCGAACCGTGCGATCCGGATCAGCACCCGGGTTGCGACCGGGTCGACCAGAATCACCGTCCACCAGGCGTCACGCTTCTTGCAGGTGAGCTTCTGGACAGCGCGCAAGGACAGCTTGGCCATAACCCCTCAGTCACGAGAACGACAGCGACTAGGCCCCCGTCCATCCGTTCGTAGTCCAGGGGGTCCTAAGTGTTCATGAGACTCCGCCGGATCCTTCACATGAAAGATTCGCAGACTTTATCAAAAACTGAACAGGTTTAGACCGGCAGCGTGACGGAAAATGATCACAGCTGACAAGCGAATCTCACGCTGCGTGCCAGCGGCCGAAGTCGAAGCCACCCGAAAGTGACTCTCGGTGAGAAATGGCCAGCTGTGTGCCCGCTGTGAACGTCGCCAAAGTAACCAAGCCGGTACGCCCCCGGACAGCCGCAGGCATCAGGATCGACTCCCCACCGAGCTCGTTCCACCACACACCCGCGTCCGCCCGGCCCTCGGCATGCGCCCCGACGGCACAGGCGCCGCCGGAACCGGACCGGACGAGCAGGGAGTACGCCCAGCCGTCCACCTCGACGCCGCGGGCGCCGGTGACCGGCCCGGCACCTTCGGCGCCCCCGAGCGGCACCGGGGCAGTCGCGCCCGGCCACCAGAGACACGGCTCGTTCGTCCGGAGGTCGCGGAAGACAAGCGTCCCCGGTTCAGGTCCGGCCGCCATGGATCCCGGACGGGGCGAGAACGGCACGGCCCGGTCCTCGGCCCAGGTGCCATCGGGTCCCGTGCGGTACCAGCGCACCACCGCCGCGGAGTCCCGTGCCCTCGCGAAGAGTTCGACCTCACCCCGTCCAGTGGTGACGGTGACGAACTCGTCCGCGACACGGACGCCCGGCAGGTGCTGCCACGGGGTCCAGGTACCGTCGGCCCCCTGCTGCCGGTAGCTGACGCCGTGCCCGAAGTTGCGCGCGAAGACGACGAGGCCGCCGGTGGCATCGAACGCGGCCGCCGGAAATCCGATCGCGCGGCTCCTGTACCGGTTACCCGGGTTCGGGCTGCCCAGTGAGTGCCAGGGTGTGAGGGGACGGCCGGTGCCGTATTGGGTGGCCCGCACGATCGCGATGTCGTCACCGCCGTCCTTGAGCGGGGTCCTGCGCAGCGCGAATAGATGCGGGAATCCGTGGAGATCCCGGACCACCCGGAGGCCGGGCATCAGCCTCGGGCCCGGCAGGAGCTCCGGCCCCTGCCAGGCGGCGCCGCCCGGTTCGGACTGGGTCCACCGCACCACGCCGGCCGCCGAGGGAAGGAAGGCGGAGAGCCTGCCGTCGAATCCCTCGGTGAGCCAGTGCGTCGTCTGCGGGTAGCGCAGCCCCGATGCTGTGCCGAGTTGTTCATCCGCATCAGCACGATGACAGGTGACATGGACCGGAGTTCCCGATTCCAACTGGTGGTCCCGGACTGCGGAGAGAGCGGTCAGTGCAGCGGCGGCATGCTCGGGATCCACGTCGTACACGGGGACGTCGCGTTCGGCGTCGTACCCGATGTGGACCGGATCGGGATCCTGCAGACGCACCCGGTGCGGACGGAGCGCACGCAGCTCCCGCAGCAGCCCGGCCGTACTGCCGCTCTCCTGCGCACCGACGGTCCTCGGGGCTCCCCCGACCTGGCAGCCGCGGCGTCCCGCTTCCTTGAGCGCGCGGTCCAGGGTGGCGCGCCCTTCCCTGTCGTCCTCCGCCAGGCACAGGACGCTGATCTCGGCACCGGCTGTCTCGGCCGCGACCAGCGCCACGGCCTCCCGATGGCGCGAGACGACGATCGTCACCCTGTCCATACCCGAGGCGCTCACACCCGCCTCCAGTCGCTGAGGGTCAGCCCCTGGCCGTCCTGCTGCCGTGCGACGGCCAGACAGCCGTCGGAGCCGACGGCGGCAACGACCGCCCTGCCGTAACCGTCCGCAGCCAGTGCGGGGTCTCCGGCACAGCGCATCCCGGTGCCCGTCCACCACACGCCGCCCTGCTCGCCCTCGGTCGGACACACACCGAGGTTGACCGTGCCGTCGACGCCGCGGAGCGCAAGCACCGTGCAGTCGTAGCCGTCCACCGTCGTCCTGAGCGCAGTGATGCGCCCGTCCCCCGGATTGCCGCCCAGCGGTACGGGCCAGTTGCCTGCCCGGAAGGCGACGACACCGGTACCCCGCGCGTCCGTCAGGTAGTACGTCAGCCGACCCGGGGCCGTCTCCAGTGCGGTCACCGATCCCGGCAGTGGAATCGCGCCCACGTCGTAGCCGCGTACCAGGGCACCGCCCGGCTCGGCCTGCTGGAGATGGAGTGCGGCAGTGCGGGCGGGAACGAGCACCTCCACCAGGCCGGACGAGGTTGCCGCAGGTGCCGGTGCGTCGGTGCCGCCGGCCACCGGGAGCCCGCTCCACGGCTGCCATTGGCCCCGCTTGTCCTCGCGACGCAGGGCAACTCCTCCCGGTCCCGTCGGGACACAGACGTACAGTGCGCCGTCACTGGTGACGGCGCCGGCCGGAGCCCCGACCTCCACCGCCTTGGCGATCTCCTTGAACGGATTGCCCAGCGAGCGCCACTGTGTCAGCGGGCGGCCCGTCTGGTACTGCGTGGCGTACATGATGTCCACGTTCGACCAGCCGTCGGCCCGCGGGCGGACCCGGCGCCCCAGCAGATGGGCGTACCGGTTCTGCCCCTGCACCACCGTGAGCTCGGTGATGCCCTTCGCGGGAAGGACGTCCGGTCCGTCCCACCGCGGGCCACCGGGATCGGTCTCCGTCCACCTCAGCACCGCACCGTCGATGTGCGCATACGCCGTCAGTCTGCCGTCGTGTCCGGTCAGCAGCCACGGGCCGCCCTGAGCGTCGGCGAGCGGTGACGCGTCCGCGGTCGCCGGCTCGTTCCGCTGCCTGGCTTCGCGTGGAGGGGCGCTGCGCATCGCTGATCGTCACCCTCCCTGGAAGCAGGCCCGCGCGATGCACGGGCTCCGGACCGAGACATCATAAACAAGTGAAGAAACGCTTAAGCAGGAGTGGCCGCGTCGTTCGGGCGCCGGGCGGCGGGGTGCCCGAGGCACCAGCCCTCCCATGCGGACGCGACCATCTCGCGGGCGTCTCGCCGGGCGGACCAGCCCAGTTCGGCACGGATCCGGTCGGCGGACGCGACCACCCTGGCCGGATCGCCCGCCCTGCGCGGCGCGGAGACCGGAACCGCCTTCGCCCCGTACCCCGTCACCTCACCGATCAACTCAATCATCTCGCGCACCGAGACGCCCTCGCCACGGCCGATGTTGACCGTCAGGTCCGTGCCCGGCTCCCGGTCGAGGAGAGCCCGGGCCGCGGCGAGATGCGCCGATGCGATGTCGTCGACGTGGATGAAGTCACGTACGCAGGTGCCGTCCGCGGTGTCGTAGTCGTCGCCGAAGACGACCGGGACCTCGCCCTGCGTCAGTTTCTCGAAGACCATGGGCACCAGGTTGAACACGCCCGTGTCGGCGAGCAGCGGTGTGGCCGCGCCGGCGACGTTGAAGTACCGCATCGAGGCGGTGGCGATGCCGAGCGCCTTCCCCGCGGCGCGCACCATCCACTCACCGGTCAGCTTGGTCTCGCCGTAGGGGTTGATCGGGTCGCACGGAGTGTCCTCCGTCACAAGCCGCACATCGGGCATGCCGTAGACGGCCGCCGAGGACGAGAACAGGAAGGCGCGCACGCCGCTGTCGGCGACCGCCTCCAGCAGCGTCTGCAGACCCTGCACGTTCTCCCGGTAGTAGTGCAGGGGGCGTTCCACGGACTCGGCGACCTGCTTCTTCGCCGCGAGATGAACCACGCCGTGCACCGACAGGTCCGTCAGGGTGCGCCGCAGCTGAGCTGCGTCGAGAGTCGATCCCTGCACGAACGGAACGTCCGCGGGAACCCGAGAACGGCCGCCCGTCGAGAGGTCGTCGTAAACGGCGACCGACTCACCGGCCTCCCGCATGGCGCGCACCACATGCGCACCGATGAAGCCGGCCCCTCCCGTGATCAACCACGTCATGAGCGAATAATAGTTCGAGGTGCTCACGTCATGATGGCGGGCGTCAAGACGTACATTCGCACGATTCTCTGTTCTATAGTGCTCGGTCAGTCATGCATTCGGACCGGTCATGCCCCCCACCCGAGTCCCACGCACTTCACCGCCCACCCCGGGCAATGAGATTGAGGACTCGACCACGATGAGCCACGACGCCATGACACCGGGCCCGCGCGACAGTAGTTCGACCTCTCACGACGGCGGACGGAAACGAAGGGGAGCGCCCCGAAAGCGCCGCCGCGGCCTCAAGATCACGCTCGGCATCGTGCTCGTGCTGCTCCTCGCCGCGGGCGGAACCGTCTACTGGCTGTACAGCAAGCTGGACGGCAACATCAAGGGCGTCGACATCAACAAGGCACTGGGCGACGACCGGCCCGAAAAGCTGCCGACCAGCGGGCAGAACCTGCTGGTCCTCGGTTCGGACTCGCGGGCCGGCGCCGAGAACAAGGCACTGGGCGGCGGTGGCAGCGTCAGCGGTGCCCGGTCCGACACCGCGATGGTGGTGCACATACCCGAGGGCCGCACCGAGGCCGTCGCCGTGTCCATACCCCGTGACACCCTGGTCACCCGACCCGAGTGCACCAAGGCCGACGGGTCGACGGTGCCCTCCGAGAAGCGGGCGATGTTCAACGGCGTCTACTCGCTGGCCGGTCCGGCCTGTGTGGTCAAGACCGTCGAGAAGATGTCCGGGGTCCGGATCGACCACTACCTGGAGATCAACTTCGCCGGGTTCAAGGACCTGGTGGACGCCATCGGCGGGGTCACGGTCGATGTCCCGCAGGACATCCACGACAAGTCGTCCGGCCTCGACCTCACGGCAGGTCAGCACAAGCTCGACGGCACCCAGTCCCTCGCGTACGTCCGCACCCGGCACGGCATCGGCGACGGCAGCGACCTGGGCCGGATCGGGCTCCAGCAGCAGTTCCTCCTCGCGCTGCTGAGCGAGGTCAAGTCGCAGGATCTGCTGAGCAGTCCGACGAACTCGTACAGGATCGCCAACTCGGCCACCAAGTCGCTGACCACGGACTCCGGGCTCGCCTCACTGAAGTCCCTTGCCGAGTTCGGCCGGTCGATGAACGGCGTGGACCCGAGCACCATGGAAACGATCATGCTTCCGGTGGCGTACGACAAGCAGGACCCGAACCGTGTGGTGGCGGCCGAGCCGCAGGCCGGTGACCTCTGGAAGGCGATCCGCAAGGACGACACGATCCCGGAGTCGGCGAAGAAGTCCCCCGCCACCGGCGGCTGACGGATCGTGCGTGACACCCTTCCGGCATGCTGACCGAACAGACCCTGGTGATCGTCGACGCGGCCAACGTGTTCGGGTCGGTGCCGGACGGCTGGTGGCGGGACCGGCGGGGCGCGGCCGAGCGGCTGCGGGACTCCCTGGTCCCGTTCGCCGCTGACGGTCTGCCCGGGCATCCCGGCCCCGTCGAGCTGGTACTGGTCGTCGAGGGCGCGGCCCGCGGTATCGCGTCGGTGCCGGGGGTACGGGTGGAGTCGGCGCCCGGCAGCGGCGACGACCTGATCGTCGAGCTGGTCGCCGCCGAAGCGGCCCGGTCGGCGGGCCGCGGCTGCGTCGTGGTCACCGCCGACCGGGAGTTGCGGCAGCAGGTGGCGGCCTACGGGGCTCGGTGCGCGGGCCCCCGTACCGTGCGGCCGCTGCCGCCGTCGCGTGCGGACTGACTCACGGACGGCGGGTATCGAGGTTGATCCGGCTGTGACTGCGCCCGTACGTGAAGTAGATGATCACGCCGATGGCCATCCAGATGCCGAACCGGAGCCACGTCTCGGCCGGCAGATTGAGCATCAGCCACACCGACGCGGCCACCGAGAGGATCGGGAGCACCGGCACCCACGGGGTGCGGAACGCGCGATGCAGATCGGGGCGGGTACGGCGCAGCACCACGACTCCCAGGGCGACGACGACGAACGCGAAGAGCGTGCCGATGTTCACCAGTGTCGCCAGCTCGTTGATGCTGGTGAAGCCGGCGACGATAGCGATGATCACGCCGAGCAGGATGGTCGGGCGGTACGGGGTGCCGAACTTCGGGTGCGTCTTGGAGAAGAACCGCGGAAGCAGCCCGTCGCGGCTCATGGCGAAGAACACCCGGGTCTGACCCAGCAGCAGGATCATGCACACCGTCGTCAGGCCGACGGCCGCGCCGAAACTGATGAACCCGGCGTAGACGGGATGGCCGACGGCCTTGAAGGCATCGGCCAGGGGGGCGCTCACCGACAGTTCGGTGTAGTGCTCCATGCCGGTGACCACCAGCGAGACGGCGACGTAGAGCACCGTGCAGATGAAGAGCGAAGCGAGGATGCCGCGTGGCATGTCCCGCTGCGGGAGCTTGGTCTCCTCGGCGGCGGTCGCGACGACGTCGAAGCCGATGAAGGCGAAGAAGACGATGGAGGCTGCGGTGAAGATCCCCATGATGCCGAAGTTGGTCGGTGCGTAGCCGAACATCAGCTGGATCAGCGGCGCGCTCAGCCCGGAGCCGGCCGGCTGCGGCTGCGCCGGCGGGATGAAGGGCGAGTAGTTGGCGGCCTTGATGAAGAAGAGCCCTGCGATGATCACGATCATGACAACGGCCAGCTTGACGGCGACCACGACCGTCGTGACCCGGGCGGAGAGCTTCATGCCGAGCACCAGGATGACAGTCAAAACGACCACCAGGGCGAAGGCCAGAATGTCGAAGCCGAATCCCGGTGCCACATCCGGCCCGGAGAGCACGTCGGGCATGTGCCAGCCGACGTTGTCCATCAGCGAGCGGACGTAGCCGGACCATCCGACCGCCACCACCGCCGTGCCCAGGGCGAACTCCAGCACCAGGTCCCAGCCGATGATCCAGGCGATCAGCTCGCCCAGCGATGCGTACGAGAAGGTGTAGGCGGACCCCGCGACCGGCACGGTGGAGGCGAACTCGGCGTAACAGAGCGCGGCCAGGGCGCAGACGATGCCCGCGACCACGAAGGCGAGGGACGTGGCAGGCCCCGCGGTCTCCTTCGCCACCTTGCCGGTGAGGACGAAGATGCCGGTGCCGATGATGACACCCACCCCGAAGACCGTGAGGTCCAGGGCGGAGAGTGACTTCTTGAGCGCGTGCTCCGGTTCCTCGGTATCGAGGATGGACTGCTCGACCGTCTTGGTCCGGAACAGTCCGCCCTTCCTGGGTGGTGTGTCCTGCTGGGCAGTCACCGGCGTACCTCCACGCACTCGTCGTGTACGCCATGATTGGGACCTCAATCGGTCGCGGGAGGCCCGCACCGGGCGATTTCACGCAGATGGGCCGGTCGAACCACCCGTACAGGGTGGCCGACCGGCCCATCTGCCGTATCGCTCGCCGGTCGCGGGGACCGTGCTCGAACCGGTCAGTCGCGCGCGGGTTCGATCACGGAGCGGCTGTCGGCGCCGCTGTCGAAGCGGCCGTCCAGCTTGGCGACGAGCCCGGTCACCTGACGGGCGATGTCCGGCGCGGTCAGCCCGATCTCGGCCATGACCTCCTTGCGGGAGGCGTGGTCGAGGAAGCGCGGCGGGATACCGAAGTCGCGCAGCGGTACGTCGACCCCGGCGTCGCGCAGCGCCTGGGCGACAGCGGAGCCGACACCGCCGGCCCGGCTGTTGTCCTCGACGGTGACGACGACGCGGTGCTGCTCGGCGAGCGGCGCCATGGCCTCGTCGACGGGCTTGACCCAGCGCGGGTCGACGACCGTCGTCGTGATGCCCTGGGCGTCCAGCAGATCGGCGATCTCCAGGCACATCGGGGCGAGGGCGCCGACGGACACCAGGAGGACGTCCGGGCGGGCCGTGTCGGCCCTGCGGAGCACGTCCATGCCACCGACCTTGCCGACCGCCTGGACGGACGGGCCGACCGCCCCCTTGGAGAAGCGGACCACGGTCGGGGCGTCGTCGACCTCGACGGCCTCGCGCAGCTGGGCGCGGACCTGGTCGGCGTCGCGCGGAGCCGCGATCCGCAGGCCCGGCACGCACTGCAGGATCGACATGTCCCACATGCCGTTGTGCGAGGCACCGTCGGTGCCGGTGATACCCGCCCGGTCCAGGACGAACGTGACGCCGCAGTTGTGCAGTGCGACATCCATGAGGACCTGGTCGAAGGCCCGGTTGAGGAACGTGGCGTACACCGCGAAGACGGGGTGCAGTCCGCCGGTGGCGAGGCCCGCCGCGGAGACCGCGCCGTGCTGCTCGGCAATGCCGACGTCGTAGATCCGGTCCGGGAATTCCTTCTCGAACTTGGTGAGACCGACCGGCTGGAGCATGGCCGCGGTGATCGCGACGATGTCCTTGCGCTCCTTGCCGAGCTTGACCATCTCCTCGCCGAAGACGGACGTCCAGTCGAGGCCGGAGGTGGCGATGGGGAGGCCGGTGTCGGGGTGGATCTTGCCGACGGCGTGGAAGCGGTCGGCCTCGTCGAGGAGGGCGGGGGTGTAGCCGCGGCCCTTCTCGGTGAGGCAGTGCACGATGACCGGGCCGCCGAAGCGCTTGGCCCGCTGCAGTGCGGACTCCAGGGCTTCGATGTCGTGGCCGTCGATCGGGCCGACGTACTTCAGACCGAGGTCCTCGAACATGCCCTGCGGGGCGATGAAGTCCTTCAGCCCCTTCTTGGCGCCGTGCAGCGTCTCGTACAGCGGCTTCCCGACGACGGGGGTGCGCTCCAGGATGTCCTTGCCGCGGGCCAGGAAACGCTCGTAGCCGTCGGTGGTGCGCAGGGTGGCGAGGTGGTTGGCGAGGCCGCCGATGGTCGGGGCGTAGGAGCGCTCGTTGTCGTTGACGACGATGACGAGCGGACGGTCCTTGGCGGCGGCGATGTTGTTCAGCGCCTCCCAGGCCATGCCGCCGGTGAGCGCGCCGTCACCGATGACCGCGACGACATGGTCGTCCTTCTTCAGTACCTCGTTGGCCTTGGCGAGACCGTCGGCCCAGCCGAGGACGGTGGAGGCGTGCGAGTTCTCGATGATGTCGTGCTCGGACTCGGCGCGCGAGGGGTAACCGGACAGGCCTCCCTTGCTCTTGAGCTTCGAGAAGTCCTTGCGACCGGTGAGCAGTTTGTGCACATAGCTCTGGTGGCCGGTGTCGAAAAGCACCTTGTCCTTCGGCGAATCGAAGACCCGGTGCAGGGCGATGGTCAGCTCGACCACACCCAGGTTGGGGCCGAGGTGGCCACCGGTCTTGGAAACGGCGTCGACGAGGAAGGTCCGGATCTCTTCGGCGAGCTGGTCCAGCTGCTCGGGAGTGAGCCGGTCCAGGTCACGCGGTCCACCGATGCGGGTCAGCAGAGCCACCCGTGCCTCCTTGCGTTTCGAGCTGGTCGAGCATGCCGATCCGATGAGTCTAATGTTCCCTCCGCGCGCGAGGTCATCGGGCGGCGTGTTCGGGACCGGATCGGCTGCGGACGTTCCCTTTGATGCGTACGTGCCTGCGTACGTGCGTGTGCCCGGCACCGCGATGGATGCCGGGCACACGCGCGGGTTCCGCGGTCAGGCGCGGCCCGCCGTCTTCTGGGTCTTGCGGGTGACTGCGTCGATGACGACCGTGGCGAGAAGCACACCACCGGTGATCATGTACTGGATCGGCGAGGCGATGCCCTGCAGGGCGAGGCCGTACTGGATCGAGATGATGACCAGCACACCGAGCAGCGCGTTCCAGGTGCGGCCGCGGCCGCCGAAGAGGCTGGTGCCACCGATGACGGCCGCCGCGATGGCGTTCATCAGAAGCTCACCGCTGCCCGCGCCCTGGTTGGCGGAGGTGATCTTGGAGGCGATGAAGAGTCCGCCGATGGCGGCGAAGGTGCCGGAGATCGCGTAGACCGAGGTCCGGATCATCACCACGTTGATACCGGCGCGGCGGGACGCCTCGACGCTGCCACCGAGCGCGAAGACCTTGCGGCCGTACGAGGTGCGGCGCAGGGCGAAGTCGGTCGCCACCAGCATGAACAGGAAGATCACCACGGCGAGCGGCAGACCCTTGTACTGGTTGAACATGATGGCGACGGCGAAGGCCACCACGGCCAGCGCGACCGTGCGCACGATGATCTCGCTGAGCGGGCGGGACGGGACGCCCACCGCCTCACGGCGACGGTTGTCGAAGAAGGACGACAGGAAGTACGCCGCCACGGCGACTGCGGCAAGGCCGTAGCCGGCCGCGACATCGCTGAAGTAGTAGCTGGTCAGCTTGGCGACCAGACCCTCGGAGTCGAGGTTGATGGTGCCGTTGGAGCCGAGGATCTGGAGCATGAAGCCGTTCCAGAACAGCAGACCGGCCAGGGTGACGGCGAAGGCGGGGACACCGATCTTGGCGAAGACGTAGCCGTGGATCGCGCCGGCCGCTGCGCCGGTGAGGATCGCCAGGATCAGGGCCAGCCACTCGGACATGCCGTGGGTGACATTGAGGACCGCGAAGGTGGCGCCCGCGACACCGCTGACCGAGCCGACCGAGAGGTCGATCTCGCCGAGCAGCAGGACGAAGACAATGCCGACCGCGATCATGCCGGTGCCGACCATGGCGACCGAGATGTCCGAGAGGTTGCCCGCGGTGAGGAAGTTCGAGTTGAGGCTCTGGAAGATCGCCCAGATGATGATCAGGCCCACGACGACGGGGATCGAGCCCAGGTCGCCGGCCTTCATCTTGCGCTTGAACTCGCCGAGGTATCCGGAGAGGCCCTGCTCGCGGACGAGCAGCCGGGGGTCGACAGCGGTGACGGAGCCGTCCGCCGCCGCGGGGTTCTCGGCGGGCGCGTCGGCAGTCTTCGCCAGTATCGGCTTGGAGGTGTTGTCGGTGCTCACTTCTGGGCCTCCCCGTTGCGCGCCGCGCGGCGGGTCACGGCATTGTCCGTGGCGCCCGTGATCGCGGAGATGATCTCTTCCTGCGAGGTGGTCGCGACGTCGAAGACGCCGTTGTTGCGGCCCAGCCGGAGCACGGCCACCTTGTCGGCGACCGCCTTGACGTCGGCCATGTTGTGGCTGATGAGGATCACCGCGTGACCGCGCTCGCGCAGCCGCTCGACGAGGTCGAGGACCTGGGCGGTCTGCTCGACACCGAGGGCCGCGGTCGGCTCGTCGAGGATGACGAGCTTCGGCTCGCCGAGCATCGAACGGGCGATGGCCACGGTCTGGCGCTGACCGCCGGAGAGCGAGGCGATCGGGATACGGACGCTGGGTATGCGGATCGACAGCGTGCTGAGAAGCTCGCGGGAGCGGCGCTCCATCTCGACCTCGTTGAGGACACCGAACTTACGGAGCTCCCGGCCGAGGTAGAGGTTGCCGACGACATCGATGTTGTCGCAGAGCGCCAGGTCCTGATAGACGGTCGCGATGCCCAGGTTCTGGGCGTCGTGCGGCCGGTTGATCTGGACGCCCTTGCCCTCCCACTCGATGACTCCGTCATCGATGGGGTGAACCCCGGCGATCGTCTTGACCAGCGTTGATTTACCGGCGCCGTTGTCGCCGACCAGGGCGACCACCTCGCCGGCGTGGACCTCGAGCTCTACATCGGTGAGCGCCTGAACGGCACCGAATCGCTTGGAGACCCCTCGCAACGCCAACACGGGCGTAGCGGACACGTGAACCATCTCCTTCGCCGCCTGACCGGCGGGGATGCCGCGCCGGGGGAGGGCGCGGTGGTCGAGCAGAAGAGAACAAAAGAGTGCGGAGGCGTTCCGCCCGGCGCCCCGCCCGATAGCGGGACGGTTGATGTGCGGGGCGCCGGACAGGCTTCAAGGATGCAAGTCGCCGAGGAATCAGCCGACTTGCTGCCGGAGCGCGGTCAACTCGCCTTGCACACAAGGCGATTGCCCGACCGCGCTCACGGCGAGGGCGCAGCCTACTTCAGGCCGAGCTTGTCGCAGGCGGCCTTGTAGTTGGCCGTGCAGATCTCGTCCAGCGTGTAGACGCCGTCCTTGAGGACGGTGTCCTTGATGTTGTCCTTGGTCAGCGAGACGACCGGGACCAGGAACGTGGGAACGCCCTTGTTGGTGGGGCTGTCGACCGTGGAGGTGGCGATCGAGTCGAGGCTCTTGCCCTGGGCCAGCGCCACGGCCATCGCGGCAGCGGCCTCGCCCTCGGGGCCGTACGGCTTGTAGACGCTCATGAACTGCTCACCGGCGACGATGCGCTGCACGCCGGCCAGTTCGGCGTCCTGGCCGGTCACCGGCGGGAGCTTGGAGAGACCGGCGGCCTTGAGGGCGGTGATGATGCCGCCCGCCATGCCGTCGTTGGCGGAGTAGACGCCGTCGATCTTGCCCTTGCCCAGGGCCGAGATCGCCGCCTCCATGTTGGCGTTGGCGTTCTCCGGCTTCCACTCCTTGGTGTCGTACTCCTTGCCGACCTTGACCTTGCCGTCGAGCTCCGCCTTGGCACCCTTCTTGAAGAGCGCGGCGTTCGGGTCGGTGATCGCGCCGTTCATCATCACGATCGTGCCGCCGTCGGCCTTGGAGCCCATGGCCTCCAGCAGGGCCTTGCCCTGGACGTGGCCGACCTCTTCGTTGTCGAAGGAGGTGTAGGCGTCGATCGGACCCTCGGCGAGACGGTCGAAGGCGACGACGGGGATGCCCGCGTCCTTGGCCTTCTTCACCGCGCCCGCGATGGCCTTGGAGTCCACCGAGTCGAGGATCAGCGCGTCGACCTTGTTGGTGATCATGGTGTCGACCTGCTGCGTCTGCAGCGTGGCGTCCTGCTTGGCGTTGGCGTAGACGACCTTCGCCTTGTCGCCGGTGAGTTCGCTGATCTTCTTCTCGATGATCGGCTTGTCGAACTTCTCGTACCGGGCCGTCTGGTTCTCGGGAAGGAGCAGACCGATCTTGAGATCGTTGCCCTTCTTCGCGGAGCCGGTGTCCGTGGCCTTGTCGCCGGACTCCTTGGCACTCCCGCAAGCGGCGAGCGAGACAGCCATCGCGGTGGCGGCAACGGCAACGGCGGCACGACGCATACGCGTGTTCATTCTCGAACCTCCCTGACGAGGCCGCGACGTTGCGGCCGAGGTGGCTGGAAGTCAACTCGGCTGCGACGTCAGCGTCAAGGAGTAAATCCTTAACGAGATGACAACGGTGCCATTCGTTATCTAAGTGAAGGCAGGTGTGGCCGTGGGCAGAGTGCTCTCCAAAAGGGTCGAATCCCCCATTTCGCTGAGCACGAGAGCCAGCGCACCGAGCACCTCGGCCCGACCGCCGAGGGCCCCCGGAAGGACCGACAACTGCCGGGCGGCGCTGGGGATGGCGTAGCGCGACACCGAGTCGCGGATCGGCCCGAGCACCAGCTCCCCCGCCTCGGCGAGGGAGCCGCCGAGGACCACCCGGCTGGGGTTGAGCAGGTTGCACAGGTTGGCGACGCCGCTGCCGATGTGCCGCCCGACGTCCCCGATCACCCGGCGACAGCCCGGATCGCCCTCCCGGGCCAGCTGGACCACCCGTTCCATCGTGAGATCGGGCCCGTGGCTGGGCTGGAGCAGGGGCAGGACGTACCGCGCGGCCGTGAAGGTCTCCAGGCATCCGCGGTTGCCGCAGCGGCAGACAGGACCCGATTCGTCGAGCGTGATGTGGCCGATCTCGCCGGCCGTGCCGCCCGGCCCCCGGTAGATGTGTCCGTCGATCACCAGACCGGCGCCGACACCGCTTGCGACCTTGATGTACGCGAGGTCCTTGACCCCCCTGCCGCTCCCCCAGACCAGCTCTCCCAGCGCCCCGAGGTTGGCGTCGTTGTCGACGTACACCGGCACGCCCAGCCGTGCGGCGAGCTCCTCGCTCGGGTTGATGCCCGTCCAGCCCGGCAGGATCGACGTGGAGCCCAGCGTGCCGGACTCCACATCGATCGGACCGGGAACGCCGAGGCCCACTCCGATCACCTTGTCCGGGCCGATCCCGGTCGTCTCGATCAGCCGCTTGACCAGCTGTTCCGCCCGACCGAAGCCCTCCGCGGACGAGGCGTCCACGTCCAGCGGCTCGGACTCCTCGGCGAGCACCTGGTGGGCAAGGTTGCCGACCGCCACCCGCAGATGCGTATGTCCGAAGTCGACGCCGATCACGATGCCCGCGTCACCGCTCAGGGAGACGCTGCGGGCCCGGCGGCCGCCCGCCGAGGTGGGGGTCACCTCGACCGTGCCGCCGTCCTTCAGTTCGCGAACGATATTGGAGACCGTGGCCGCGGAGAGGCCGGTGCTTCTGGCGATCTCCGCCTGGGTGAGCGAACCCGCCATACGTACGGCACGCACGACCCGCTCGAGGTTGGCGCGATGCAGAGATGTCTGCGACCCCGGAGTCTCCATCGACTCTCTCACTCCTACCGTTTTCTCTAACATGTGAACTCTAAGCTGAGCGTTTTGGGGCACTCCCCGTCAAGACCTTGAGCAGTCCGAGCCTCGGATGAGCGGACCGGCCCCGATGTGCGGACACGAAGAACGGACGAACCGCCGGTCGGCACAGGGCCGACGGGCGGTTCGTCCGTCCATGCGGTGTCCGGCGGGCCGCTACTTCACGGCTCCCGCGGTCAGGCCCGCGACGACCTGACGCTGGAAGACGATGTAGGCCGCGAGGACCGGCAGCATCGCCATCACCAGACCGGCGAAGAGGCCGGACCAGTCACCCTTGTATCCCTGACTGGTGGCCAGTTCGACCAGGCCCTGGGAGAGCACCCGGTGATCCGGTTCGGTGTTCAGCACCGTCGGCAGCATGTACTGGTTCCACTGCCCCAGGAAGTTGAAGATACCGACGCTGATCAGGCCGGGCTTCGCCATCGGCAGCATGACCTGGAAGAACGTCCGGGTGTGCGACGCCCCGTCGAGCATCGCCGCTTCCGCCACCGAGGTCGGCAGCGTCCGGAAGAACGAGGTGAGGAAGAAGACGGTGAAGGGCAGGGAGTACGCGATGTAGACCAGGATCAGTCCGTGCACCGTGTTCAGCAGTCCCATGTTGTTCATCACGAAGAACAGCGGGACCAGCGCCAGGATGATCGGGAAGCTCATCCCGCCGATGAAGAGGAAGTACAGGAAGCGGTTCCCCGGGAAGTCGAACCGCGCCAGTACGTACGCCGCCATGGAACCGAGCAGCAGCGTACCGATGAGCGAGCCGCCCACCACGACGATCGTGTTGAAGAAGTAATCGCTCATGTGCGCCTGACTCCAGGCGCGCGACCAGTTCTCGAAGTGAAGCTTGTCGGGCAGCGACCACGGCGTCGACAGGATCGAGTCGTCCGTCTTGAAGGACGCCATCACCGCCCAGAGCAGCGGCATGACGACCAGGATCGCCCAGATGATCAGCACGCCGTGCGAGAAGACGTTGAGGACGGAGCCCTCGCTGCTCTTCTCCGTCTTGCCGCCGGGCACGGTCACCGTCGACACGGGCACGCGGTCCGCCGCAGGCGCGGGAGGGGTGTCAGTGGTCTTCATCAGAACTCCAGCCGCTCGCGCCGGCCCAGTCGCATCACGATGGCCGCGAAGGCCATGGTGACGATGAGCAGTCCGACACCGATCGTTGTTGCGTATCCTGCCTGGCCGTCACGGAAGGCCGTCTGGTACACGTACAGCGGCAGGACCGTGGTCGAGTAGTCGGGACCACCGGGACCCACGGTCATGACCTGTACGGCCGTGAACGCCTCCACGCCGAGCGCCAGAATTCCCATGTAGACCCAGCCCGACTGCACCGTGTCCCAGAGCAGCGGCAGAGTGATCCGGAAGAACGTCGTGATGCGGTTGGCACCGTCGAGGAGCGCCGCCTCGTAGAAGTCCTTCGGAATGGACGCCATTCCGGCGGAGAACAGGACGACGAAGAATCCGACCGTCGACCAGATCAGCACCGACATGACGCAGATGAGCGCGAGGCTCGGATCGCCCAGCCAGTCCGGCTGGACGGAGCCGAGACCGATGCCCTTCAGGGTCGAATTCAGCATCCCGTCACTGGGGTTGAACGCGAACTGGAAGAGCAGGGCGACGATCACGATCGAGAGCACCTGTGGGAAGAAATAGGCGATCTTGTAGAAGCTCGAGCCCCGCACGCCGGCGACCGTGGCGTTCTTGCGCCGTCGGCCGCCGACATTGAGCATGAAGGCGAAGAAAAGCGCGAGGCCCAGCGTCACCAGCGGCAGCAGCAGCACGAGCAACACGCTGTGCTGCAAGGACTTCCAGAAGATGTCGTCCTTCAGCATCCTGGTGTAGTTGTCGAAGCCGACCATCTTGAAGTCCGGGCTCAGACCGGTCCAGTCCGTGAAGGAATAGTAGATGGACTGGATGAACGGCCAAATGACGAAGACCGCGTACAACGCCAGTGGGACTGTCAAGAACCCCACAATGAAGCGGTACTTGCCGTGCTGCATCGTTTACCGACCCCGATCTTTCCGCGGGTGCCGCCGCTGGTGACGGTTGCTCACTGGTGCTTGTAGTGCTTGATGGACTGGTCCTTGGCCGCCGCGTCCGCGAAGGCCTGGATCTTCTGGATGGCCTCGGCCGGGGTCGCGCGGCCCGCCATCATCTCGCCGATGCCGGCGACGCCGATCTGCTCCTTCTGGAGCTTCACGTACCAGTCCTGCAGGCGCGGGTTCACCACGTTGTCGCCGGCCTTCTTCAGCGCGTCGACGCCGGACTGCATGGCCGTGGACAGGGTCAGACCGTCGGTGCCACCGTTGAAGGCGCTGAGGGACTTGACCTGCTTGGTGAAGTTCTTCGAGGACTCCTCGGAGAGCATGATGCGCAGCTGCTCCATGCCGCCCTCGGGGTTCTTCGCCTTGGCCGGGACGACGAAGGGCTCACCGCCGGAGGCCCAGATGGTGCCGAAGGGCATCTTGTCGGACGCGTCCAGGCTGGACGGCGCCGCGACCATCATCTTGAAGTCCTTGGGCGTGGTGGGCGCCGCCTCGTTCTCCACCCACGAACCGTTCGGGATGAAGAGCGCCTTGCCCTTGGTCCACGCGGTCTGCGACTGGATGTGGGTCATGCCCGGGGTGCCCTTGAGGATGTACCCCTTCTTGTACAGCTCGTAGTACGCCTCGAACGCCGCCTTGACCGCGGGGTCCTTCCAGGCGTTCGGCTCCAGGTTGTCGATCTTGTCGAGAACCTCCCGGCCACCGATCTTGGCGATGAACGGGTAGAGCGAGAACGGCAGGTAGTACGGGTACTTACCGGCGTACGTCCAGCCGGCGATGCCCTTCTTCTTCGCCTTCTCGCAGAGGGCGAGCATGTCGTCCCAGGTCTCGGGGTACTGCGCGTCGAGGTTGTCCAGCGCGGTCTGCGAGTACCAGACACCGTAGACCGTGTACGCGTAGTACATGATCCAGACCGGGTCGCCGTCGAACTGGCCCATTTCCAGGACACCGGGACGCAGCGTGTCGCGGACCTTCTTGCTCGGGTCGTCGATGGACGGGGCGTCCATCAGCGGCGTCAGGTCGAGCAGCTGCTTCTTGCCGACGAGGACACCCATGTCCATCTGCTCGGCACCCGAGTTGTCGATCAGGTCCGGCGGGGTGCCACCGTTGAAGCGCGGCTGCAGCTGCGACTGGATCTTCTGGGTCGCGGTGTGCTTGACCTTCGGGGCCTTGGGGAAGGCCTCGTTGTACTTCTTCTCCGCGTCGATCGCGTACTGCTGTCCGAAACCGCCGTCGAAGATGACGACGTCGAGGGCAGCGGTCTCATTGACGCCGAGCGGGTTCTTGGCGCTCGTCTTGCCCTTCTTGACCGAGTCGTCGGTGCCGCTGTCGCTACTCGCACACGCCGACAGGAAGCTCATGGTCGGAACGGTGATCAGACCGAGTGCGGCAGACCGCTTGATCACGTCGCGACGGCCGAGGCCCTCATTCGTGTGGCCGGAGGTGGATCCCATGCTCAAGTCCTCGCCTTCTCCAGGACTCAGGCGGTGTGTACCGGTCGCCCGTCGAAATTCGCCTCAGGCGAAGGGCCCCGCCACCGCGGTCAGTTGCGCTTGGGTCGTGCTGATTTTGCAGGCTTGCCGGATGCAGTGGGGGATTCGGGAGATCGAGCGGCGGATGCACCTCGTGGCATCCCCTCGACCGTTCCCCCGGCCCCCTTGTCCGCCCGCGCGGAAAACGGCGGGGCAGACGCCGACAGGTATAGTCCACTTGCAGCCAACTGAGCAAGATCGAATGCAGCTTTGGACTGCAGTCTTTCCCGAGTTGAGACCTCGCAGATACATGGGCCCCGTGCGCCCTCGTCCGGGTGTAACGATTTCCGCAATACGGTCGATTCGCCCGACCGTTCGTGCCCAACACCCTTGACACATCCAGCCACTTGGCTCCCTACTGGATCCTGCGCATCGCTCTGACAACGTTGTCCACCGCGCACTTCCTCGGGAGGATTGGCTCGGCATGCAGCCCCGACATGGTTCTCGCAAGAGACAAAGCCGCACAGCCGCACTCATTGCGGCTTCACTGGTCCTGGTCGCGACCGCCCCGACGGCGGCCGTCGCCCAGTCGGCACGTTCCCTCGAAAGGGGTGAAAAGCCCACAGCCGACCAGACGTTCACCTCCTCGTTCGAGGCAGACGAAAAGCAGCCGGACTGGCGCAATACCGTCGAGGAGGGGTCTGACGGGACGAAGCGGTCGTCGGGTATCGATGGCGGCTTCTCATCCGGAATACCGGGCAATGTCACGGACAAGGTCACGGATGTCCGCGCCAGTGACGAGAACACCGGCGGTGGTGAGGTGAAGGAGAACCTCATCGACGGGGAGTCCGCCACCAAGTGGCTGACCTTCGAGCCCACCGGCTGGCTGGAGTTCGATCTCGCCGAACCGGTCAAGGTCGTGACCTACGCGCTCACCTCGGCCAACGACTACGACGAGCGCGACCCGAGGAACTGGACGCTCCAGGGCTCCGCCGACGGCAGGACGTGGGTGGACCTCGACTCCCGGACCGACCAGTCCTTCAGCGAGCGCTTCCAGACCAAGTCGTACGACATCACGACCGACACGGCCTACCAGCACTTCCGTCTGGACATCACGAAGAACAACGGCGCCTCGAACATCACTCAGCTCGCCGACGTCCAGTTCTCCGACGGCAACACCGGCACGCCGGCGCCCGACGAGATGCGCAGTCAGATCGACCGCGGTCCGTCCGGCTCCCCCACGGCCAAGGCCGGCGCGGGCTTCACGGGCAAGAAGGCTCTGCGCTACGCGGGCACGCACAAGGCGGACGGCCGGGCGTACTCGTACAACAAGATCTTCGACGTCGACACGGCCGTCACCCGGGACACCGAGCTCTCCTACCTCGTCTACCCGCAGATGGGAGAGACGGACCTCTCGTACCCGGCCACGCACGTGGCGGTCGACCTCGCGTTCACCGACGGCACGTACCTGAGCGATCTGGGTGCCACCGACAGCCACGGCGGTCCGCTGACCCCGCAGGGCCAGGCCGACGCCAAGCGGCTGTACGTCAACCAGTGGAACAAGGTCGCCTCGCGCATCGGCACGGTCGCCGCCGGGAAGACCGTCGACCGGATCCTGGTGGCGTACGACTCCCCCAAGGGCCCGGCGAAGTTCCAGGGCTGGATCGACGACATCAAGATCGCCCCGAAGGCCCCGGAGGGGCGCCGGGCGCACCTGTCCGACTACGCGTCGACGGTACGGGGCACCAACTCCAGCGGCGGCTTCTCGCGTGGCAACAACTTCCCCGCCACCGCTGTCCCGAACGGCTTCAACTTCTGGACGCCGGTCACCAACGCCGCCTCGACGAGCTGGCTGTACGACTACCAGCGCGCCAACAACGACGACAACCTGCCCACTCTCCAGGCGTTCAGCGCGAGTCATGAGCCGAGCCCGTGGATGGGCGACCGGCAGACGTTCCAGCTGATGCCGTCGGTGGCCAAGGACACCCCGGACGCCTCCCGCACGGCGCGCGCGCTGCCGTTCAAGCACGAGAACGAGACGGCGAAGCCGCACTACTACGGAGTGACGTTCGAGAACGGCCTCAAGGCCGAGATGACGCCGACCGACCACGCGGCGCGGATGCGGTTCACGTACCCCGGAGACGACGCGTCCATCGTCTTCGACAACATCTCCAACGACGGCGGACTCACTCTCGACCCGGGGACCAGCTCCTTCACCGGCTTCTCCGACGTGAAGAGCGGCCTCTCCACCGGCGCCACCCGACTCTTCGTCTACGGCGTCTTCGACGCCCCGGTCACCGCGAGCGGCAAGCTCAAGGGCGGCGGCGGTGACGACGTGACGGGCTACCTCCGCTTCGACGCCGGCAAGGACCGTACGGTCAACCTCCGTCTGGCCACCTCGCTGATCAGCATCGACCAGGCGAAGCAGAACCTCGCCGCCGAGATCCCCGCGTCCCGCTCCTTCGGCCGCGTCGAGGACCGGGCGCAGCAGGCCTGGGACGACATCCTGGGACGGGTGGAGGTCGAGGGCGCCGACGCCGACCAGCTGACGACGCTCTACTCCAGCCTGTACCGGCTGTACCTCTACCCGAACTCGGGCTTCGAGCGGGTCGGCGGCAAGGACCAGTACGCCAGCCCGTTCTCCCCGCAGATCGGCCCGGACACCCCCACCCACACGGGGGCGAAGATCGTCGACGGCAAGGTGTACGTCAACAACGGCTTCTGGGACACCTACCGGACGACGTGGCCCGCGTACTCGTTCCTCACGCCGGACAAGGCCGGCGAGATGGTCGACGGTTTCGTCCAGCAGTACAAGGACGGCGGCTGGATCTCCCGCTGGTCCTCCCCCGGCTACGCCGACCTGATGACCGGCACCTCGTCGGACGTCGCGTTCGCGGACGCGTACGTCAAGGGCGTGAAGTTCGACGGCGAGGCGGCGTACGAGGCGGCCCTGAAGAACGCCACGGTGGTTCCGCCGTCGTCGGGTGTGGGCCGGAAGGGGATGGTGACGTCCCCGTTCGTGGGATACGCGAACACGTCGACGCACGAGGGTCTGTCCTGGTCGCTGGAGGGCTACCTCAACGACTACGGCCTCGCGCAGATGGGCCAGGCGCTCTACAGGAAGACGAAGAAGGAGCGGTACAAGGAGGAGTCGGAGTACTTCCTGAACCGGGCCCGCAACTATGTCGAGCTGTTCGACTCCAAGGCGGGCTTCTTCCAGGGCAGAAATGCCAAGGGTGACTGGCGGGTCGCCTCCGACACGTACGACCCGCGCATCTGGGGCTACGACTACACGGAGACGAACGGCTGGGGCTACGCGTTCACGGCTCCGCAGGACAGCCGCGGTCTGGCCAACCTGTACGGCGGCCGCGACGGCCTGGCGAAGAAGCTCGACACGTACTTCTCCACCCCGGAGACGGCCGGTCCCGAATTCGTCGGCTCCTACGGCGGTGTCATCCACGAGATGACGGAGGCCCGTGACGTACGGATGGGCATGTACGGCCACAGCAACCAGGTCGCGCACCACGTCACGTACATGTACGACGCGGCGTCGCAGCCCTGGAAGACCCAGGAGAAGGTCCGCGAGGTCCTCGGCCGCCTCTACACGGGCAGTGAGATCGGCCAGGGCTACCACGGCGACGAGGACAACGGCGAGCAGTCGGCCTGGTACCTCTTCTCCTCGCTCGGCTTCTACCCCCTGGTGATGGGCAGTGGCGAGTACGCCATCGGCTCGCCGCTCTTCACGAAGACCACCGTCCACCTGGAGAACGGCCACGACCTCGTGATCAAGGCCCCGAAGAACAGCGCGAAGAACATCTACGTGCAGGGTCTGAAGGTCAACGGCAAGAAGTGGACGTCCACGTCGCTGCCGCACGAGGTGCTCGCCAAGGGCGGCGTCCTGGAGTTCGACATGGGCGCCAAGCCGTCTGCCTGGGGCACGGGCAAGAACGCGGCCCCGACGTCGATCACCCAGGACGACAAGATGCCGTCGCCGAAGAAGGACGTCCTGAAGGGCGAAGGCGCGCTGTTCGACAACACGTCGGCCACGACGACGACGGTGACCGGCGCGGTGGAGCTCCCGGTCGGGTCGGCGACGAAGGCGGTCCAGTACACGCTGACCTCGGGCGCCGCGGCGAAGGCGCCGACGGGCTGGGTCCTGCAGGGCTCGACGGACGGCACGACGTGGAAGGACCTCGACAAGCGGTCCGGGCAGTCGTTCGCCTGGGACAAGCAGACCCGGGTGTTCTCGGTGGGCACGGCGGGAACGTACGCGCACTACCGCCTGGTGCCGGACGGTGAGGGGACGCTGGCGGAGGTGGAACTGATCTCCTGAACTCTCCACTCCTGTGAACGGCCGGTACCTCGGGTGAGGTACCGGCCGTTCGTTCGTCCAACTGGGCGGCGGACCAGCAGTAGCTGGCCTCGACAACCCCGGAAACGCTGTGCGTCGCACGCAGACTGATCCGCCACCGCAGCCGTCGCTCCGGCAGCGGATGCCGAAGAGGACGGATCCCGAAGAGGACGGATCCCGAAGAGGTACGGGGACGGCATCCCCGGCCCCGCCATGGCGCTCGGGCTCAGGACGACACGGCCGCAGCCGATGTCCCCTTGAGCTCGATCTCGACGAAAGCCAGCCAGGCACTGCCGGTATTGACGACATCGTGCTCACCACCGGCCGGGCGGGCGTAGGACTCACCGGCCCGCAACTGCGACTCGGTCACCGACCCGTCGGGCGCGAAGGCACTGATGACACCGTCGACGACCGGCACGACCACATAGTCGTACGCATGGACATGGTGGCCGGTACGCGTCCCGGGCTCGAAGTCCCAGCGGGTGACCCTCACCCGGTCGTCCTCGTGCTGCACGCTCGCGCGCGCGGTTGTCGTCATCGACCTGCTCCTCGCTGTTGGTCCACAGTCGTTCTCCGGGCCATAAAAGCCCACGTCACAGGCTTGATCGCTGTGTCGTACCAGCCGAATATACGTGCCGCCGCCGGCGCCGCACCGGCGCGCCGGGATCCGGCAGGAGGGTCTGTTCAGGGGGCCCTCCCCTCTCCTACGCTGCCGCGATGAGCTGGATAACGGTCGTCAGCACGGTCGCAGGCGCGGTCATCGCCCTCAGTTCGGCGCTGGTCATCGAACATCGCCGGGATCTGCGGGAGACCAGGCGGGAGTGGCGGACGAGCCGACGGGACCTGTACAGCGCCTACTTGTCCGCTCTGGCCAAGGCGCGCAGTGAGCTCTGGGCGATCGCGCGGGACAGGTCCCGGTCCGCGGAGGAGCGCTCCCGGGCCGCCCGCGCCTGCTTCACGGACTGCTACGAACTGCGCTATCAGTTCGAGGTCTTCGCGCCACGAGCAGTCGTCGAACCTGCGCTCCTGTACTTCCGACGGGTCCGTGACCTGCGCGACGCGGTCGCCGACGGTCTCCTCCACGGAATGCCGGAGTACGAGCACCATGCCGCCCAGGTGCTGGAGGCGCTGACCCGGGTGAGGGACGCGATGCGTGCCGACATGGGGACGGACGCGATGGACTGAACGGCGTGGACATGCTCAGGTCTGCTCGGGCGACTCCGGGACGGCGGCGGGGAAGAGACTCTCGGGCAGGGCCAGGTTCAGGGCGGTGATGACGGGCTGCCCATGCTCGGTGCCGAGCCGCGAGACGGCCCCCGTGACGAGCTGGAACATGGCGCCCCCGGCCGGAGCCAGCCCCAGATAGCGGGCGGTGAGCACGCGCAGGAAGTGGGAGTGCGCAACGAGAGCGATGTCCGCGTCCCCCACCTGTTCGGCGGCCGTCCTGACCTCGGTGAGCACGCGGTCGGCACGCTTGCCCACCTCAGCCGGCGTCTCCCCGGGGTGCGCCTCGGGGCCGGGGGTGACGCCATCGGTCCACAGGTTCCACGAGGGACGGGTCCGATGGATCTCGACGGTGGTCACGCCCTCGTAGCCGCCGTAGTCCCACTCCCGCAGGTCAGGTGTGACACGGGGCGAGTCAAGGCCGGCGAGCTCGGCGGTGCGTCGGGCGCGCAGGGCCGGGCTGACCAGGGTGAGCCCGATCTTCCGGCCGGCGATCAGCGGCACGAGAGCACGGGCCTGACGCTCGCCGAGGTCGGTCAGGGGCAGATCGGTGTGGCTCGTGTGCCGACCGTTCCGGGACCACTCGGTCTCGCCGTGCCGGATAAGGATCAACTCGCCCATGGGTGCCATCCGCTCTCTGTACTGTTCGTGCCGCGTGCTGCGAAGGTTGCAAACCCGCTGATCCACGATCGCATTCCGGGCCGTCCACGATGAGGTGGCCGGTACGTCGTTTCCGAGTCCGGCGAGCTGGTGTCCGGCTGCATTCCGCCACATGCCGCAACCCGAGGAACTGGACCGGTACACCGATCCGCGAGCCTTCCACGGCTGCGAGTTGCGCCGCCTGCGCGAGGCCGCCGGGCTGTCCCGGGAGCAGCTGGGCGAGCGGGTGTTCTGCTCGGGCTCGTACATCGGGCGGCTCGGGCCGGCGAACCGGCAACCGCAGATCGACAAGTCCCGCGTCTTCGACCAGCTTTTCGGTAGCGGGGAGCATCTGGAACGGTTGTGCCGGCCGGCCAGGAAGTCGAAGGTGGCGGACCACTTCGCCGATGCCGCGGAACTGGAACAACGGGCAACTGCGATCGACCAGTTCGCCCCGATGGTGATCCCTGGCTCGGCCGCCTGACGCAAGTCGGCCTGCAGCAACGGGGCGGCGGCAGCTGCCTGGAGGTGGCCGACGGCGCTCCGGACCTCGTCCCCGTACGCGACAGCAAGATCACGGGCGGCCCGGTGCTCGTCTTCCGCGCGACCGGCCGGATGTCCTTCATCAAGGGTGTCAAGAGCCATGCGTTCTGCCGCAGTTCAGCAGGGACATCGAAGGTGCGTCCGATCGGGCCACCGCCGCTTCCCGCCTCGGCGGCGCGGGTCGCCGAGGCCCATGAGCGGTGGTGGACCGAACCGGGGTTGCACATCTTCCGGTCGGCCGGGCGGTGATCACATCGCTGAAACCTCACCGTCGTCCTATCGACAAATCACCCGGTTACGGTCGCTCGTATGCGGCCGCCGTCGCCCGCCCCGACAGCCCCGGATCTGTGTCCGGCCGGTGTAAGAGGAGGTCAGCCGTGCGTGTCCCGGCTCGTAGAGGTGTCCGGTCCGGCCGACGGCCCGCGCCCGCCTGGCTCGCCCACGTCGTGAGCCGGGTGCGGCCCCTGTCCCCCGGACCGCGATGGTGCGCGGCGCGCTCGGGGCGGGGCCGCTGCTCGGTGCCGGTATCGCCACGGGACATCCGGGGCCGGGGGTACTCGCGGCACTCGGGGCGATGCTCGCCGGGGTCAACGACCGCCCGGGGACCCGGCGCAAGGGGATGGTGGGCATCGGTCTGCCCGCCGTGGCCGGATCGCTCGGACTGCTCGTCGGCGCCCTGGTTGCCGACAGTGCCGGGCGCTGGGCCGCGGTGCCCGTGCTCTTCCTGGTCGGGTGGCTCTCCGGTGCGCTGAGCGCGGTGGGTGCGCTGTGGTCGGCGGCGGCCCTCCAGATGCTGGTCACCACCACGATCGGCATGGGGATGCCGATGCCGGGGCCTGCCTGGTCCAAGGCCCTCTGCTTCCTCTCCGGCGCGATCTGGCTGCTGCTGTTGCGGCTGGTCCTGCGGGCGCCCGGGCACGGCGGGCCCGCACGGTCGGCCGGCGAGCACGAGGCGGTCGCCGACGTCTTCGACGCCCTGGCGGACGCGCTCAACGCCCTCGGCGGGCCGCATGCCACCGCTGCGCGTCGCAGGCTGGTCGCCGCGCAGCAGCAGGCGGACGAGGCCCTGCGTCTCATGCGGCTGCTGCCCTGGCCCGGCCGGGTCGGTGCCGCGGGCCATCCACTCGCCGAACGATTCGGCGCGGCGGTCGCGCTGTGCGAGGCGAGCATCGCGCTGCTGTGGGAGGGGCGGGCCGTCCCCCGCGAGGTCGCCGACGGACCCCGTCGACTGGCCGCCGCCGTGCGGACCGGCGGTCCTGCGGGGCTGTTGCCGAGCCCGGTGTCGGACTCGGTCGAGCGGGCGGCGTTCGACCGTGCGCTGCTTCAGGCCGCCGTCGTCTTCGACCGTACGCTGCACGGCGCTGCCGCCCCGGGCACGCGGAACACCGCCGCGCCGTCCCGGTCCTGGCGGAGCATGGTCTTGCCGGCGGGGCGGGAGTACGGGCTGCGGGTGGCGCTCTGTGTCGCGGTCACCGGTGCGGTCGCCCTGATCCTGCACGAGGTCCACTGGTACTGGCTGCCGGCCACCGCCGCGTTCCTGGTGAAGCCGGACATGGGGCCGTTGTTCTCCCGGGTGGTGAACCGGTTCGCGGGCACGGTCGCCGGAGTCCTGGCGTTTCTGTTGTGCACCACGGTTCTCGGCGGGCTCGGCGCTCCGGCCACGGTGGCGCTGGTCGTCGTGGGCGCAGCGCTGCTCCCGTTCTCCGTCCGGCACTTCGGTCTGCAGACCGCCGTGATCACGGTGCTGGTGCTCTCCTTCGTCCGCACGGCAGGTGACACGGAGGCCGCGCCGGCCCGGCTGCTGGAGACCTCGCTGGCCTGCGCCATCGTGCTGCTCGTCGGGCACCTTCCCCGGCTGGCCGATCCCCGGGTGCGGGTGGGGCACCGATACGCGGTCACCCTGCGCTGCACGGAGCGGTATCTGCGCCATGTGCTGACCGGACCGGGAGGGGCGCACGACCCGCGCAGGTCGGGCGCAGAGGGTCTGGCCCTGCGCAACACCGCGTACCGTGCGCTCGCCGAGGCACAGGCGGCAGCCGAGACGGCGGCTGCCGAACTGCCGGGCCCGTACGGCGGGAAGAAGCGTGACTGGGCGGCCGTGACGGCCTCCGCCGAACTCATCGTCGACGCGGCGACCGTATGTGCGCTGCGGGTCGAGCTCGGCGTACCCCGGCCGTCGCCCGCCGAGGTGGAGCAGGTGACGAGTGCGTTGTCGGCGACGGCCGACGCACTGGAGGACGGTCATGGCGCGACATGGGCCGCGCCGGGTGCGGGGCCGCGCGACTGCCACTCGCTGCGGGACGTCATGACCCAGCTGCACGGCATTCACACGCTCACCACCGCCGCGTGACGCCGAAGGGCCGCATCCCGGTGACGGGATGCGGCCCTTCCTGCTGCTGCCGGACCTTACTTGCGGATCAGGCTGCGGAGCACGTACTGCATGATGCCGCCGTTGCGGTAGTAGTCCGCCTCGCCGGGAGTGTCGATGCGGACGACCGCGTCGAACTCCACACCGGTGTCGGTGGAGACCTTCACCGTGCGCGGCGTGGTGCCGTTGTTCAGCTCGGTCACGCCGGTGAAGGAGAAGGTCTCCTCGCCGGTGAGGCCGAGTGCCTCGGCGGTCGCGCCCTCCGGGAACTGGAGCGGGAGGACGCCCATGCCGATGAGGTTCGAGCGGTGGATGCGCTCGTACGACTCGGCGATGACGGCCTTGACGCCGAGGAGCGCGGTGCCCTTGGCGGCCCAGTCGCGGGACGAGCCGGAGCCGTACTCCTTGCCCGCCAGGATGACCAGCGGGGTGCCGGCGGCCTGGTAGTTCTGCGAGGCGTCGTAGATGAACGACACGGGGGCATCGGCCTGGGTGAAGTCGCGGGTGTAGCCACCCTCGGTGCCCGGGGCGATCTGGTTGCGCAGGCGGATGTTCGCGAACGTGCCGCGAATCATGACCTCGTGGTTACCGCGGCGCGAGCCGTACGAGTTGAAGTCGCGGCGCTGGACGCCGTGCTCCGTCAGGTACTTGCCGGCCGGGGTGTCGGCCTTGATCGCACCGGCCGGGGAGATGTGGTCGGTGGTGACCGAGTCGCCCAGCTTCGCCAGCACGCGGGCGCCGGTGATGTCGGAGACCGGGGTGGTCTCCATCGTCATGCCCTCGAAGTAAGGGGGCTTGCGCACGTAGGTGGACTGCGGGTCCCACTCGAAGGTGTTGCCGGTCGGGATCGGCAGCGCCTGCCACTGGGCGTCGCCCGCGAAGACGTCCTGGTAGGACTTGTTGAACATGTCCTCGCCGATGGAGTTGGCGACGACGTCGTTGACCTCGGCCTCGGTGGGCCAGATGTCCGCGAGGTAGACCGGCTTGCCGTCCTGGTCGATGCCCAGGGCGTCCTTGGTGATGTCGACCTTCATCGAACCGGCGATGGCGTACGCGACGACCAGCGGCGGGGACGCCAGGTAGTTCATCTTGACGTCGGGGTTGATCCGGCCCTCGAAGTTACGGTTGCCGGAGAGCACCGAGGTCACGGCCAGGTCGTGCTCGTTGACCGCCTTGGAGACCTCCTCCGGCAGCGGGCCGGAGTTGCCGATGCAGGTGGTGCAGCCGTAGCCGACGAGGTTGAAGCCGACCTTGTCGAGGTACGGGGTCAGGCCCGCCTTGTCGAAGTAGTCGGTGACGACCTTGGAACCCGGGGCGAGCGTGGTCTTGACCCACGGCTTGCGGGTCAGGCCCTTCTCGACCGCCTTCTTGGCCACGAGCGCCGCGGCGACCATGACGTACGGGTTCGAGGTGTTGGTGCAGGACGTGATCGCGGCGACGGTGACGGCGCCGTGGTCGATCTCGTACGTCGTTCCGTCGGGGGCCGTGACCGTGGTCGGACGCGACGGCACACCGTTGACGGAGGCCGGGGCGTCGGACGCCGGGAAGGACTCCTTGCCGGCCTCCTCGTCCTCGGAGACGTAGTTGCGGACGTCCTGCGCGAACTGCTGCGAGGCGTTGGCGAGGACGATGCGGTCCTGCGGGCGCTTCGGGCCGGCGATGGAGGGGACGACCGTGGCGAGGTCGAGCTCCAGCTTCTCGGAGAAGTCCGGCTCCGCGGCCGGGTCGAGCCAGAGGCCCTGCTCCTTGGCGTACGCCTCGACGAGCGCGACCTGCTGCTCGTCACGGCCGGTCAGGCGCAGGTACTTCAGCGTCTCGTCGTCGATCGGGAAGATCGCGGCGGTGGAGCCGAACTCCGGCGACATGTTGCCGATGGTGGCGCGGTTCGCGAGGGAGGTGGCGGCGACGCCCTCACCGTAGAACTCGACGAACTTGCCGACGACGCCGTGCTTGCGGAGCATCTCGGTGATGGTCAGCACGAGGTCGGTGGCGGTGGTGCCGGGCTTCAGCTCACCGGTCAGCTTGAAGCCGACGACGCGCGGGATGAGCATGGAGACCGGCTGGCCGAGCATCGCGGCCTCGGCCTCGATGCCGCCGACGCCCCAGCCCAGCACGCCGAGGCCGTTGACCATGGTGGTGTGCGAGTCGGTGCCGACGAGGGTGTCGGGGTACGCCTGGCCGTTACGGACCATGACCGTACGGGCCAGGTGCTCGATGTTGACCTGGTGGACGATGCCGGTGCCCGGGGGGACGACCTTGAACTCGTCGAAGGCGGTCTGGCCCCAGCGCAGGAACTGGTAGCGCTCCTTGTTGCGGCCGTACTCCAGCTCGACGTTCTGCGCGAACGCGTCGTTGGTGCCGAACTTGTCCGCGATGACGGAGTGGTCGATGACCAGCTCGGCCGGCGCGAGGGGGTTGATCTTCGCCGGGTCGCCGCCGAGCTCCTTCACGGCCTCACGCATGGTGGCGAGGTCCACGACACACGGAACACCGGTGAAGTCCTGCATGATCACGCGGGCCGGCGTGAACTGGATCTCCTGGCTGGGCTGGGCCTGGGAGTCCCAGCCACCCAGCGCCCGGATGTGGTCGGCGGTGATGTTCGCGCCGTCCTCGGTGCGGAGCAGGTTCTCCAGCAGCACCTTCAGGCTGTAAGGGAGGCGCGCGGAGCCCTCGACCTTGTCCAGCTTGAAGATCTCGTACGACTCGTCGCCCACGCGCAGCGTGCTGCGGGCGTCGAAGCTGTTCGCCGACACGACAGTCTCCTTCATCAATGTGCGCGTACTACCGCGCCGCGCCTCATTCCGGCGGGCGCCGCGTGGTGCCGCCTACGGCTCCTCGACCATCCGCTGAGGTAAGGCTTAGTTAGGTAACCCTTACCCTTCGGCGGCTGCGGTGCACCTTCGGCAGATATCTCGATGTCGAGATAACTCTAGTACATCACCGCTGAACGGTCATGCCCGGCCGCCCGCAGAAAGCGGCCCACTCCCACACGGACCCCCTCGGCACGGCACTGCGGCACGGCAGTCGTCCGCCCGGCAACGCACGGCAGCCGCCCGACCCGGTCCCGGCCGCACTCAGGAGTCCTCGGCCAGGACCTCGTTGCGCGACACGGCGCTCCTCCGCTCCTGCGCACGGGCATGGGCCACGAGGCCCAGGAGGAGCGCGAGGAGCGCGATCGACGAGCCCACCGTCCCGAGGTCGAGACCCCCCTTGGCGACAGGCTTGGTGAGGAAATCGCCGACGGTGGCCCCGAGCGGGCGCGTGAGCACGAACGCGATCCAGAACAGCAGGACGTTCGGCACGAAAGGCACTCGCATGAGTGCGAGAAGCACCGTGAGCAGCCCGGTGACGAGAAGCGCACCACCCGCATAGCCGAGTCCGGAGCTGTCGGACAGGAAATCACCCATGGAAGTGCCGAGCGTGTTCGAGACGAGAATCGCCGACCAGAAGAGAGCCTCCCCGCGGAAAGTGACGATGTCGCGGATGGAGAACGTCAGCCCGGTGAATTTCCAGACGACGAAGACGGCAATCAGGAGCGAGATCAGGATCGCGGCTCCCGTGGGGTACCCCAGTCCCAGGCCTTGCGGCCCCCAGCCCAGCGACGTGGTCCCGCCGGACAGGTATGCGGCGCTGGCGTCACGGTTCATGAAGTCGGACATCGTGGTGCCGGCCATGCTGGTGGACAGGATGACGGTCCAGTAGAAGAAGGGGTTGTAGTGGGTGGACCTCAGCTGCACGACCAGCGTGACGACGAAGATCAGGAACAGCGCGACCGTAGTGAGGAAGTAGCCGAGTCCGAGGGTCTGGGCGAACAGGTCGCCGGCCGTCTCGCCGAGCGTCGTCGCGGCGATCTTCATGATCCAGAAGGCCAGGGTGACCTCCGGCAGCTTCTTCATCACAGAGCGATCGATGCCGGCGTTCACGCCGGTGAGCAATTCAGACTTTTCCAATGTCAATCACTCCTGGTCGGCCGATCGGCGCCTCGCTCTCTCCCGGAGTGAGCACCTTCCACGTCGCGGATGAGTGGACATCACAGTGTTGCGGGCGCAAGGCATCCCGTTACTCGGTGCCGCTGCGTGTCCGCAGGTATTTATTACTTCTTTGAATACGGAGACGAGCGTGCCGCCTTCGGCTCATTCGAGGACGCGGGGGCAGTCTTTCGCGGACGCGGTGGCAGTCTTCGTTTTCGGCGTCATGGAAGCCGACCGTTCCCGCCCGGCACATCCCCCGGGCGCCGGGCCGCTGTGCCGATGCTCTCAGGGGCGGGAACAGGAGGCCGGACACACTGCGCCAGGGCGCCACGAAGCAGTCGCGCGCCACAGCGTCGGCGATCCGGGCGCCGCGGCGGACGAGATGCGAACACAGACGCTCGCCCCGGGCGGGGCGCACCGACTCGGCGACACCCGTCGAGCCCGGGCAGGATCGCGCTGTCCGCGGTGTGGCACTCGCACGGATGCGCGCGGCGCGCTCCGGCGCCACCCGCACGGACGCACCCCGCGTGCCGGACCGCCGCACCGGGCGGACGATGGGAACGGCCGGCAGGTACCCGAAATCGGAAACGGGGCCGGCCCGGCAACCGTCATCGCCCACCTCCCCCACCATCCCCCACCCTTCCCCTCCTCACCTGCTCTCACCACACCCATCACCCGAATGCCACACCCCCATCCGATCTTCATCTCATATCTGAGATAACCTGGCGCCATGTCAGACGACTACCTCGTACGCATCGGCAAGCTCATACGTGACGCGCGTCAGCACCGGGGCTGGACTCAGAGCCAGCTCGCGGAGGCGCTCGCCACCAGCCAGAGCGCCGTGAACCGCATCGAGCGCGGCAATCAGAACATCAGCCTTGAGATGATTGCCCGTATCGGTGAAGCACTCGACAGTGAGATCGTGTCGCTCGGCTATGCCGGGCCGATGCATCTGCGGGTCGTCGGCGGGCGTCGGCTCTCCGGCTCGATCGATGTCAAAACCAGCAAGAACGCGTGCGTGGCCCTGCTCTGCGGCTCGCTGCTCAACAAGGGCCGCACGGTACTGCGCCGGGTCGCCCGGATCGAAGAGGTCTACCGCCTCCTCGAAGTGCTGAACTCCATCGGTGTGCGCACCCGATGGATCAACGACGGCACCGATCTGGAGATCGTCCCGCCGGCCCGGCTCGACATGGCCGCCATCGACGCGGACGCCGCCCGGCGGACCCGGTCCATCATCATGTTCCTCGGCCCGCTGCTGCACCGCATGGACCAGTTCAAGCTGCCGTACGCGGGCGGCTGCGACCTCGGCACCCGGACCATCGAGCCGCACATGATCGCGCTGCGCCGGTTCGGCCTGGAGATAGCCGCGACCGAGGGTCTCTACCACGCCCGGATAGACCACTCGGTGACCCCGGACAGGCCCATCGTGCTGACCGAGCGCGGCGACACGGTGACGGAGAACGCCCTGCTGGCCGCCGCCCGTCACGACGGCACGACCGTCATCCGCAACGCCTCGTCCAACTACATGGTCCAGGACCTGTGCTTCTTCCTGGAGGCGCTGGGCGTACGGGTCGACGGCGTCGGTACGACGACGCTGACCGTGCACGGTGTCCCCCACATAGATGTGGATGTCGACTACTCCCCCTCCGAGGACCCGGTCGAGGCGATGAGCCTGCTCGCCGCCGCCGTGGTGACGGAGTCCGAGCTGACGATCCGCCGGGTACCGATCGAGTTCCTGGAGATCGAGCTCGCGGTGCTGGAGGAGATGGGCGTCGACTGCGACCGCACGACGGAGTACCCGGCGGACAACGGCCGTACCCGACTGGTCGATCTGACGGTCCGGCCCTCCAAGCTGGAGGCCCCGATCGACAAGATCCACCCGATGCCGTTCCCCGGTCTCAACATCGACAACGTGCCGTTCTTCGCGGCCATCGCCGCCTCGGCGCAGGGCAAGACGCTCATCCACGACTGGGTCTACGACAACCGCGCGATCTACCTGACGGACCTCAACCGCCTGGGCGGCCGGCTCCAGCTCCTGGACCCGCACCGGGTCCTGGTCGAGGGCCCCACCCGGTGGCGCGCGGCCGAGATGATGTGCCCGCCGGCGCTGCGGCCCGCCGTGGTCGTACTGCTCGCGATGATGGCGGCCGAGGGGACCTCGGTACTGCGCAATGTGTATGTGATCAACCGCGGTTACGAGGAGCTGGCGGAACGGCTCAACTCGGTGGGCGCGCAGATCGAGATCTTCCGCGACATTTGATTCAGCCGCAGGTCAGGACGCCTTTGCTACCTCCTGGGCCGTCTGTGGGCCGTCGTCGGTGTCTCCGCCCTCGCGGAAGACGCTGTCGACGGCCAGCCTCGCTCGCGCCTGGCCGTTCGGCATGGGGTGGGTGCAGGTCCATAGGGTGAGGCCTGGATCGCCGTGGCCGAGGTACTCCGAAGAGCTTTGACGTCCTCCCCCGCGTCGAAGGCCCCCAGCCGGTCGAGGCTGGGGGCCTTCGACACCCAGAAGTGACATCAACGGGGACGGTCACTGGCGACCGAGACGCTTCCTGAGCAGCCGGCCCATGTGGCTGACGGCCTCACGTTCGAAGGAGGAACTGCCCGTCCTGCGCAGCACGTTGATCCGCCTCCAGGCCGAGCACCCACCGGGCGACAGGAACCCGGAGCCGGTCCGGCTGTGGTGCTCGGCGACCGGCCGGGCGGACTCGACCACGCGGCCTGCGGATCCGCGCCCATCGACAGCCGCCGCCGCTGCCCCCGCCTGAGGTTCTCCATAGGCAGAGGGCTTTTCTCACACGGTCAGGGGGACCGGGTGGATCTCGTCGGCCCGGTGACCAGCGCGTTCGTGAATGCGCTGGACCGCTTCAGCCGAGGGGGCCTCAGAGAGACAGTAGACGATCCCGGATTCCGGGTCCGCCCAGGCCTTCTCGAAGTGGACGCCTTCCTCCTTCTCGATGTCCAGGTCGGCCTTGTGGGTTTCCTTCAACTGGTCGGCCGTGAGGCCCTTCATTCCGTGGTGGACATCCATGAACTGGGGCATGGTGTCGTGCCTCCTTCCGACTGCCGCGTCCCGGCGAATGCTGAGTCGCTTGCCAGCTTCGTTACGTCCATCCTGTGCCTGTACGACCGTGATGGCGACCGTGCGGCACCCGCCGGCCGGTTTCCGGCACATGCGACATCGGACGAGGCCAGGGCTGCCGGCGCGGCAGCAAGCCGTGCGTGCCCTCCGCGTGCCCGATCCAGCAGTACCGGACGGGGAACGACAGCGACCGCCCGCGGAACGCGCAGGTCAGAGTCTCGTCGGGTCAGCCCCCATCCAGTTGCGCGATCTTCCAGGCCAGTGCCCCTCCCGGCAATAGTGCTCCGGCGCGGTTGACGGAGGCCTGCCCATTTGGTCGGCTCTGACCATGACTGCGGACCCGAGCGAGTACGAGAAGGCCATGCCTGCGGTGTCGGCGTTCCTGAAGAAGATGGAACGAGGCGTCGACCGTACGCGAGCGACGCACACGGGGCAGCCGTACTCAACAGTCCGGCAGGCCCTTGTCCTCGCCCTGGAGGAAGAAGGGGCTCACCCGATGGTGCCGCACGTGGTCGACGAGCTGGCCCGGCAGATCTCCGAGGGGACCAACCGCTGACACCGGCTCCCCTGTTGGTCCACGGCGAGCGTGCCGGATGCGTGTCAGGCGGGGCGGGGAACAGCGGTCAACGGCGGGTGCCGGAGTGAGCCCCACGGGTCTCCCTGGCATCGAGATGGTCAGCGTCTCTCAAACTGGCGATGTCCCGGCTCGAAGTTCCCGGGCCGCCCCGGGCCCGTATGAGGGCAGCCCACGACGACCGGCGACGACCAGCAACAACCACTCCGTGCTGCTCAGTGGCATCTGAGGGTGCATCCCCTTGGGTTGCAGCGCTGCGATGCAAGTTCCGCGACATCTGAATTCCGGATCGGGACATGTCACGGCGTCCACCCCGGCCAGTAAAAGTGCGGGCGGGAACGGGCGCGGCATCACCCGTGGGACCGCTCTGGGACTTTGCGCCGGACCGAGCTGGTCCCGGCGACGTCGGCCGCCGGCTGCGTCAGCCGACCGGCGCCGGGGGCTTCGCCGTGCTCCGGCGGATCACCAATCTGGTCGGAACCAACGTCGTGCCCCGCTCCTCCGCGTCCGATCCGATCTGCCGCAGTGCGCCCTCGACACAGCGTTTGCCCACCTCGCCGAAGTCCTGATGCACCGTCGTCAGCGGTGGTACGAACGAGCCGGAGTCCGGGATGTCGTCGAACCCGACGACGCTGACCTGGTCGGGTACGGTCCGTCCGGACTCGTGCAGCGCCCGCAACACCCCCAGCGCCATCTGGTCGTTGGCCGCGAAGATCGCCGTGCAGTCCGGCTCCTGGGCGAGGCGGAGTCCGGCCCGGTAGCCCGACTCCGCCGACCAGTCACCGCGCAGCGGTGCCGGCACGTCCCGACCGGCCTCCTGGAGCGTGGCCCGCCACGCGTCGGTCCGGCGCTGCGCGGCGAACGACTCCTCGGGGCCCGCCAGATGCCAGACCGTTTCATGGCCGAGGTCGAGGAGATGCCGTACCGCTTCCCGGGCGCCGCCGGCCTGATCGGTGTCGACGACGCTGTAGCGGTCCCCGGCGTCCGAGTCCGCCACCACCACCCCGACGTTGGGCGGCAGTGACACGGTGGCCGCGTCGAGCAGATGAACCTCCATGATCACGATGATGGCGTCCACCGCCAGCTCGCCGAGGCGCGTGAAGGCTCCGCGGACCTCGTCCTGGGTGGGGATCGCCACGGGGAGAAGGGTGGTGGCGTAGCCGTGCTGGGCCGCCGAGGTCGCGATGGCTTCGAGGGTGCGCACGTTGCCCGTGCTGGAGAGCGAGAACGTGATGATGCCAATCGTGCGGAACTCGCCTCGTTTCAGGGCCCGGGCGGCGCTGTTCGGCCGGTAGCCGAGCTCCTTCATCGCGGCGAGGACCTGGCGCCGCGTGGTGTCGACGACGCCGGGGTGCCCGTTGGAGACCCGCGAGACGGTCTGCGAGGACACACCGGCCCGCCGGGCGACGTCGGCCATGGAGACCCGCCGCTGGCGACGTGCCCCGTCGGCCGGGCCCGATGCCGCCGCCCGGTCGCCCGTGCCTGCGCTGCCGATCATCTGGTCCACCCGTGGCCTCACGTTTCGTCTTCGGCGGGTCAAGTGACATCGATGTAAATCTTGACGCCCTCCGAGAGGAGTGTAAGCATCTCACCGCGCGATGTTTACGTAAACATCCTGCACCCCCTCCACCGCTCGCCCTGGCACATCTGCGCCTATTTCCGCCCGATTCCAGGTCCCCGGTACGACCAGCGAGGAAACCGCATGACGACGCTGTCACCGCCTGCCACGGCGGGCCGCCCAGCCCCGCCGCCCCGAGGGCCCCACCGCAGGCGAGCATGGGTCGGCTGGGGTTTCGTCGGCCCCTTCGTCGCGGTCTTCGCCCTGGTGTTCCTGGCGCCGATCGCATACTCGGTCTACCTGAGCCTCTTCCGCGCCCAGCTCGTCGGCGGCACCTCGTTCGTCGGCCTGGACAACTACAGCCGTGCGATGCAGGACCCGCAGTTCTGGTCGGCACTCGGCCGGGTGAGCCTCTTCCTGCTGATTCAGGTGCCGGTCATGCTGGGGCTCGCGCTGCTCGTCGCCCTGGCCGTGGACAGCGGCCGACTGCACGGCAGGAACTTCTTCCGCATCGCGATCTTCCTCCCGTACGCCGTGCCCGCCGTGGTCGCCTCCCTGATGTGGGCGTTCATGTACGGCACGCGCTTCGGGCTGGTCGGCAACATCAACGACACGTTCGGTGTCTCGCTGCCCGACCCACTCTCCCCCGGTCTGATCCTCGCCTCCATCGGCAACATCGTGACCTGGGAGTTCATGGGCTACAACATGCTGATCTTCTACGCCGCGCTGCGGGTGATCCCGCATTCGCTGTACGAGGCCGCGGAGATCGACGGTGCCGGACAGCTCCGGGTCATCACCGCGATCAAGCTTCCCGCCATCCGCGGCGCCCTGGTCGTCGCCACCATTTTCTCGATCATCGGCAGCTTCCAGCTGTTCAACGAGCCGAGCATCCTGCAGAACCTGGCGCCCAACGCGATCACCACGTACTTCACGCCCAACTTTTACACCTACTCGCTGGCCTTCTCCGGCCAGCAGCACAACTACGCGGCCACGGTGGCGATTCTCATGGGCATCTTCACCATGATCATCGCCTACGCCGTGCAACTGCGCGGCATGCGAAAGGAAGCGTGACGATGGGAGCCTCCGCACCGACCGCAGCCCCTCTGTCGGAGGGCCTCCGCCCGCGCCGGGCCTCCGCGTTGCGCACGCCGCACGCGAAGTCCGCGGGCGGACGGCCCCGGCGCAGTGTCCTGCTCACCGTGCTCACCGGCCTGATGCTGGTCTACGCACTGGTCCCGCTCGTCTGGCTCGCCATCAATGCCACCAAGACCCAGCAGGGACTGCTCCATTCGTTCGGCCTGTGGTTCGACGACGATTTCGCGCTGTGGAGCAATATCGGCGACACCTTGACGTACGACGACGGCGTCTTCGTCCGGTGGCTGCTGAACACACTGCTCTACGTGGTGGCGGGCGCGGGTGGAGCGACGTTCCTCGCCGTGCTCGGCGGCTACGCACTCGCCAAGTTCGACTTCCCGGGAAAGCGCGCCATCTTCGCCGTGGTTATCGGTGCGGTGGCGGTCCCCGGCACGGCGCTGGCCGTACCGACGTTCCTGATGTTCAGTCAGATGGGGCTGACCAATACGCCCTGGGCGGTGATCATCCCCTCGCTGATCTCCCCGTTCGGCCTCTATCTCATGTGGGTCTTCGCCGCCGACGCGATCCCCGTGGAGCTGCTGGAGGCTGCGCGCATCGACGGTGCGAGCGAGCTGCGCACCTTCTTCACCGTGAGCCTCCCCCTGCTCGCCCCGGGCATCGTCACGGTGCTCCTGTTCACCATGGTCGCCACCTGGAACAACTACTTCCTGCCGCTGATCATGATCAAGGATCCGGACTGGTACCCGCTCACGCTGGGCCTGAGCTCCTGGAACGACCAGGCGTCCACCGCGGGCGGTGAACCCGTCTTCAACCTCGTGATCACCGGATCGCTCCTCACCATCGTCCCGCTGATCGCCGCATTCCTGCTCCTCCAACGGCACTGGCAGTCGGGACTGGCCGCCGGAAGCGTCAAGGAGTGAACCGCACCACCGATTTCCCTCTCGTTCCCGGCTGTTCACCGACAACGAAGTGAGACAACACAGATGATCAAGAAGGCACGCCGTACCGCGAGAGCCGCTGGAGTGGCCTGCGTGCTCACGCTCGCACTCGGTCTGACGGCCTGCGGTTCCTCCGACTCCGGCACCGACGGCGCGGGCGACCCGCAGGCAGCGCTCGAAAAGGGTGGCACGATCACGGTCTGGGCGTGGGAGCCCACCCTGAAGCAGGTGGCCGAGGACTTCGAGGCCGAGCACCCCAAGGTCAAGATCAAGCTGGTCAACGCGGGTACCGGCGACGACCAGTACAAGGCGCTCCAGAACGCGATCTCGGCCGGCTCCGGCGTGCCCGACGTCGCCCAGATCGAGTACTACGCACTGGGTCAGTTCTCGCTGGCCAAGTCCCTCACCGACCTGTCCGGTCTCGGCGCGGGCAAGCTGTCGAGCAGCTACTCGCCCGGACCGTGGAACGCGGTCGAGGACGGCGGCAAGGTCTACGCGCTGCCGATGGACTCCGGCCCGATGGCGCTCTTCTACAACAAGGACGTCTTCGACAAGCACCACATCAAGGTGCCGGCCACGTGGGACGAGTACGTCGAAGCGGCCCGGAAGCTGCACAAGGCCGATCCGCACGCCTACATCGCCAACGACACCGGCGACGCCGGATTCACCACCAGTCTGATCTGGCAGGCCGGCGGACGCCCCTACGGTGTCAAGGGTACGGACGTGTCCATCGACTTCTCCGACGCGGGAACCACCACCTACACCAGGACCTGGCAGAAGCTCCTCGACGACGACCTGCTGGCACCGGTCAGCAGCTGGAGCGACGAGTGGTACAAGGGCCTGTCGGACGGCACCATCGCCACCCTTGCCACCGGCGCCTGGATGCCGGCCAACCTGGTGTCGGGCGCCCCCGACGCCGCCGGGTCCTGGCGGGCCGCTCCGCTGCCCCAGTGGAAGGCGGGTGACCCGGCGAGCGCCGAGAACGGCGGCAGTTCGCTGGCCATCCCCGAGAAGAGCGGCAAGAAGGACCTCGCGTACGCCTTCCTGGAGTACGCCAACGCCGGTGCCGGTGTGAAGTCCCGCATCAAGAACGGCGCGTTCCCGGCCACCACGGCCGACCTCAAGTCCAAGGAGTTCCTGAACGCCACGTTCGACTACTTCGGCGGGCAGCAGGCCAACAAGGTCTTCGCCGAGTCGGCGGCCAATGTCGCGGACGACTGGTCGTACCTGCCGTTCCAGGCGTACGCCAACTCCATCTTCAACGACAAGGTGGGCAAGGCCTACTCTTCGGGCACCCGGCTGGCCGACGGGCTCACCCAGTGGCAGGACGCCTCCCGCGCATACGGCACCGAACAGGGCTTCAACGTCGGCAAGTGACGTCGGCCGCACCGGCGGCGGGTGGCAGCCGAGCTGCCAC